>CALDUF010000054.1 GCA_937923515.1 uncultured Flavobacteriaceae bacterium | reverse complement strand
GTTTTAAAATATATAGTAATATTGCAAACTCTTATTTTAGAGAATTGCATTTTTTTTGCAATGGGTCCTATAACTCAGTTGGTTAGAGTATCTGACTCATAATCAGAAAGTCCATGGTTCGAGCCCATGTGGGACCACCTTAAAGCCTAAGCTATTATAGTTTAGGCTTTTTTTGTGGAGTTAAACACATTCTAGTTGGTTAGTAAATTATCATTTGTTAATATTTTAACGTGCAACTCAACAAAGTGATTAAATCTTTCATATATTTGTTTTGCTATAAGGTAATAATAAACGGATTAATTTAAATCTAACTATACTAGTAATATTTTTTTTGCGTTTATTATTCTCAATGAAAAGTTAAATAATAATGTATTTCGTCGATGAATTTAACCGTTTATAGGTAGTTTTTATACAAATTTCTTTTGCTAACCCCCTTTTTTTTATACATTTGCGTCCCAATGATGATAAAAAATAAAAGAATATTAACCTCAATCTTATTTATATTAATAAGTTTTGTATGTGTTGCTCAAGGTAGTGGAGATATTCCTCCTCCGCCGCAACCACCGCCTCCTGTTGGTCTCCCAATTGATGGTGGCATATTTGTAGGCGTGATAGTAGCGCTTTTTTACGGTGTAAAAAGACTTATAGGAAAACAATAGTTGTGTTAAGTTAACTAACTTTTGTTTAGCATTAATTTTGCAATATACTTTCCTAAAACATCAAATTCTAGGTTTACCTCAGTTCCCTTTTTAAAGTTTTTAAAATTTGTATGCGCGTATGTATAAGGTATAATTGCCACACTAAAGGTGTTTTTGCCAGAGTTTACTACGGTTAAACTCGTACCGTTTACAGTAACTGAGCCTTTTTCTATGGTAATGTTATTTAGACTAGCATCGTATTCAAAAGAAAAAATCCAACTACCATCAGCATTTACTACATTGGTACACTTAGCTGTTTGGTCTACATGGCCTTGTACAATATGTCCATCTAGCCTATCACCAAGTTTCATGGCGCGTTCTAGGTTAACCTCATCACCAACCTTTAAGGTGTTTAAATTAGTTTTTTCTAATGTTTCTTTAATTGCTGTAACGGTATACTCATCATCCTCTATATTAATTACAGTTAAGCAAACACCATTATGAGCTACACTTTGGTCTATTTTCAATTCTTTTGTAATATCACTTTTTATGGAGATATGAAGGTTGTCTAACTCGTTCTTTAAATCGGTTACTTTTCCAAGTGATTCAATAATTCCAGTAAACATAGTATTATGTGTTTATTTGGTTAAATTTGCCACACAAAATAAAAAGCAAAATAAGCAGTGTTGTTTTGAGTTTTATTTATAAGAAATCAAAATTACAAACAAAAGTTAGGGTATTCATGAAGAATCAAGAAAATATTGTTGTAGGTGTTTCGGTAGGAGATTTAAATGGAATAAGTGGAGAAATTATTTTAAAAACCTTTGAAGATTCCAGAATTCTAGAATTATGTACACCTGTAATTTTTGGGTCTATTAAAACAATGCTTTTTTTTAAGAAGCATTTTAAATCATCTATAGACTTTAATAGTATACATGATATAAAAAGTGTAAACCCTGGAAAGGTGAATGTACTAAATTGCTGGAAAGAGCCTGTAACTATAAATTTTGGTAAAGAAGAAACCAAAATAGGTGAATATGCTTTAAAATCTTTAGAGGCTGCTACAAAAGCCTTAAAAGAAAAAGAGATAGATGTTTTGGTAACTGCACCTATTAATAAACACAACATTCAATCTGAAGCATTTACGTTTCCTGGTCATACAGATTATTTAGCGAAAGAGTTAGGAGGAAAAAGTTTAATGTTTATGGTTACTGATACTCTAAAAGTGGGCTTACTTACCGATCATGTTCCAGTTAAAGATGTATCAAATCATATTACGGAAGCATTAATTATTGAAAAAATTGATACTGTTTACAATACGCTTAAAAAAGATTTTAAGATAATGAAACCTAAAATTGCGGTTTTAGGTATCAATCCGCATACAGGAGACAATGGCGTAATAGGTAGTGAAGATGATGCTATTATGCGACCCACGTTAAAAAAAATAAAGGAAGACGGTAAGTTAGTATTTGGGCCTTATGCTGCAGATAGCTTTTTTGGGTCAAACAATTATAAAAGTTTTGATGCCATAATAGCCTCGTATCACGATCAAGGTTTAATTCCGTTCAAAACACTATCATTTGGTCAAGGTGTTAATTTCACTGCAGGTTTAACACGGGTAAGAACCTCTCCAGACCATGGAACAGCATACGAAATAGCTGGAAAAGGAGTAGCAGATGAGGGGTCGTTTAAAGAAGCTCTATTTATGGGAATTCAAATTTTTAGAAATCGAGTTGATTTTGAAGAACTTACAGCCAATCCTCTTAAAAAATATCCTAGAAAATTAGGTGTAAAAAAATAACATTCAGCAAGTTGGCATAAGCTAAAAAATTTATATATTTGCAGGCTCAAAATAGCTGTGATTATGAAACCAATGAAAGCATATAGCATCCCGTTTGTAGGGTTAAAGGTTGGAAATCATGATTTTGAGTACGATATAGACCAAACGTTCTTTGAGTTTTTTGAGTTTGAAGATTTTAATGATGTAAACATCAAAGTACATGTTGTTTTAAATAAAAAACCAACATTACTAGAATTACACTTTGAAATTTCTGGATTTGTAAATGTAAATTGCGATGTTACAAACGAGCCTTACAATCAAAATATTGATAATAGTTTTGATTTAGTGGTGAAGTTTGGACAAGAATACAATGATGAAAATATAGATATTCTTATTTTACCTCATGGTGAATACGAAATTAACATTCAACAATACATTTATGAACTTATTGTGCTTGCAGTACCAGTAAAGCGCATACATCCAGGAGTAGAAGATGGATCATTAAGTTCAGAAATACTTGAAAAATTAGAAGAATTAAGTCCAAAAGAAAAAAATAAAAAAGCTAACGATGGTAATGATCCACGTTGGGATACATTAAAAAAACTATTAACGGATAAATAATATAAAAAATGGCACATCCTAAAAGAAAAATCTCGAAAACTAGAAGAGATAAAAGAAGAACGCACTATAAAGCAACTGTGCCACAGATTGCTACATGTCCTACAACAGGAGAAGCGCATTTATACCATAGAGCACATTGGCATGAAGGGAAGTTGTATTACAGAGGGCAAGTGCTAATAGACAATTCTGAAGAAGCTGAAAACTTAGCATAAAAAGTATACATATTTTTATTTAAACGCTCATTTATGGGCGTTTTTTTTGTGATATCTATCTCTTTACGCTAAAAAAGCATTAATTTGCGTTTAATTACTCGAAATTGCTTACTTTTCGCCGAAAATTGATCAATTTTGATTCATTTAGAGCGTTTTTCGTTCAAATTTGTTTAAAAGTATGAGTAAAATCTCTGCAGCAATTACCGCAGTTGGAGCTTATGTTCCAGAGTTTGTATTAACCAATCAGATTCTCGAAACGATGGTTGATACAAACGACGAATGGATTACTACACGAACTGGTATTAAAGAGCGTCGTATTCTAAAAAAAGAAGGTGCAGGCACATCATATCTTGCCATAAAAGCGGCACAAAACCTTATTGATAAAAAAGGATTAGACCCAAAAGACATAGAGTTAGTAATAGTAGCTACGGCAACGCCAGATATGAAGGCGGCGTCTACAGCATCATATACAGCATCTGAAATTGGAGCAATAAACGCTTTTGCTTTTGATATGGATGCCGCATGTTCTAGTTTTTTATACGGCATGTCTGTAGCGGCATCTTATATAGAGTCTGGGCGTTACAAAAATATCCTTTTAATAGGCGCAGATAAAATGTCGTCTATAGTAAATTATAAAGACAGAGCCACATGCATTATTTTTGGTGATGGTGCTGGTGCTGTTTTGTTTGAACCTACCACTGAAAATTTAGGGCTTAAAGACGAATATTTAAGAAGTGATGGTACAGGAAGAGACTTTTTACAAGCTACCTACGGAGGTTCTTCAAACGCTTTAACCCCAGAAGTTCTAGAAAAAGGAGGGCATTATGCATTTCAGGAAGGAAGAACAGTATTTAAAAATGCTGTGTTTAATATGGCTGATGCAGCAGTAAAAATATTAGAGCGTAATAATTTAGATAAAGATTCTGTAGATTGGCTAGCTGCACACCAAGCCAATAAACGTATTATTGACGCCACAGCACAACGTATAGATTTGGCAGATGAAAAAGTAATGATAAACATCCATAAATATGGAAACACTACTTCTGCTACATTACCTTTACTAATTGCAGATTATGAATCGCAACTTAAAAAGGGAGATAATATAATATTTGCTGCCTTTGGTGGCGGATTTAACTGGGGTGCCATTTATTTAAAATGGGCCTATAATTATAAAAACTAACCATTAATTAATACCAAAAGCTGAATTATGGATTTAAAAGAGATTCAAAACTTAATCAAGTTTGTTGCTAAATCTGGAGCAAGTGAGGTTAAATTAGAAATGGATGATGTAAAAATCACCATAAAAACAGGATCAGATAATGATGCACCAGTAGTACAATATGCACCAGTAGCTGCACCGCAAATGCCTCAAACTCCCGTTTTACAAGCTGCAGAAACACCAGCACCAGTTGCTGAAGCTGTTACACCCGAAGCACCTGCTGCAGCTGATGATACTTCAAAATATATCACAGTAAAATCTCCAATAATAGGGACATTCTACAGAAAACCATCTCCAGATAAACCTTTGTTTGTTGAAGTTGGGCAAACAATTGCAGAAGGCGATGTGCTTTGTATTATAGAAGCTATGAAACTATTTAACGAAATAGAATCAGAAGTTTCAGGAAAAGTAGTTAAGATTTTGGTAGACGACTCTTCGCCTGTTGAGTTCGATCAACCGTTATTCTTAGTAGATCCATCATAAAAATTCAGAATTCAGAATTCTGAATTCATAATTTATTATAAGTTATGTTTAAAAAAATATTGATTGCCAACAGAGGTGAAATTGCGCTACGCGTTATTAGAACCTGTAAAGAAATGGGCATTAAAACTGTTGCTGTATATTCAACAGCTGATGCTGATAGTCTACACGTAAAGTTTGCAGATGAAGCTGTTTGTATAGGACCACCTTCTAGTGCAGAGTCTTATTTAAAAATGTCAAACGTTATATCTGCTGCAGAAATTACCAATGCAGATGCCATTCACCCTGGGTACGGATTCTTATCAGAAAACGCTAAATTTTCTCAGATTTGTGAAGAACATGGCATCAAATTCATTGGCGCTTCGGCTGGAATGATTGATAAAATGGGCGATAAGGCCAATGCCAAAGCCACTATGAAAGCGGCTGGTGTACCTTGTGTTCCAGGAAGTGAAGGCATTATAGAATCTTACGAAGAATGTGAAAAACTAGCCGAAGAGGTGGGTTACCCCGTAATGCTTAAAGCCTCTGCTGGCGGTGGTGGTAAAGGTATGCGTGGCGTCTTTAAAAAGGAAAATCTTAAAGATGCTTGGGATTCTGCCAGACAAGAAAGTAAAGCTGCTTTTGGAAACGACGATATGTACATGGAAAAACTCATTGAAGAGCCTAGACATATCGAAATTCAAGTTGTTGGAGACTCTAAAGGTAAAGCGTGTCATCTTTCAGAAAGAGATTGCTCAGTACAACGTCGTCATCAAAAACTAACCGAAGAAGTGCCTTCTCCTTTTATGACAAAGGAATTGCGCGAAAAAATGGGTAAAGCTGCCGTTAAAGCTGCAGAATATATTAGTTATGAAGGTGCAGGAACAGTAGAATTTTTGGTGGACAAACACCGTAATTTCTACTTTATGGAGATGAATACACGTATTCAAGTAGAGCACCCAATTACAGAACAGGTTATTGATTTTGATCTTATTAGAGAACAAATTTTGGTAGCAGCAGGTGTACCAATTTCTGGTAAACACTACACGCCAAAATTACATTCTATTGAGTGTCGTATCAATGCAGAAGATCCTTATAATGGTTTTAGACCATCACCAGGAAAAATTACAACGCTACATGCTCCAGGAGGTCACGGCGTAAGACTAGATACTCATGTTTATGCTGGTTATACCATACCGCCAAACTACGATTCTATGATTGCAAAGTTAATAACAACAGCGCAAACTAGAGAAGAGGCTATAAATAAAATGAAGCGCGCTTTAGACGAGTTTGTTATAGAAGGTATTAAAACTACAATACCTTTCCACAGAGCACTTATGGATCATCCAGATTATTTGGCAGGGAATTACACCACCAAGTTTATGGAAGATTTTGAAATGCCAAAATAATTAAAATTCACATTAAAAACTCCGAAAAAATTTTCGGAGTTTTTTTATGGCGTTACGCTTCATAGCCGCTTAGACGATCATTAAACTCTCTAAGTACAATCCAAAAAGCAACCTGGAAACTTCAATTTAAAATTATAACTTAGCAAGATGCCGCTGCACCAATACGTAAAAAAAATACATATCTGTACGCGTAATACTTAAGTTTGTACGAAGCTTTTTTAAATGACTATAAAACATCAACTATATAAAACGTGTCAAACATTTCTAAACCAGCGGTTAGAAACCATTCAGCTTACCATTCACGACATTCAAAATGCACTACTATCAGAAACTAAAAGTAGCGCAGGCGATAAGCACGAAACAGGGCGTGCTATGTTACAACTAGAACGAGAAAAAGCAGGACAACAGTTAGCTGATTTACAGATACAACTAGAAATTTTACAAAAGATAAATCCAGAAGTAGCTCACAAAAAAGTAGCACTTGGTAGTATTGTAAAAACCTCTGGAGCTAACTATTTTATTGCAGTAAGTGTGGGAGAAATCAAAATAAATAACGCATTGTTTTACAGTATTTCTGCGGCTACACCTATAGGTAAATTGTTACTATCTAAAAACGTTGGTGATACTGTTAGTTTTAGATCTCAAAAATTTACGATTCAGGAAATAGTGTAAAAAAAGTAAAACATACGTGATGCTTTTTATGTAACTTATACCAAAAAAAAGATGAAAACGTATATTTTACAAATACTCGCAGTGTTTTCAATCTCATTTGGTGTAGCACAACAATCATCAAGTATCGATTTTGTTATCCGAAATGTAGGTGTTTCCGTAGATGGACATTTCAATACTTTTTCAGTTAAAACAAGCTTTGATGCTTCAAACAGCTTACAAAAACTAAGTGGCGAGATACAGGTAACATCTATAGAAACTGGTATTGATAGCCGCGACGAACATTTGCTTAAAGACGATTATTTTCATGCTTCAAAATTTCCTGTAATTACTTTAAAAAGTATAGCCTTAGAAAAAACAGCCTCTAATCAATACGCCGCTAAAGTTAACCTCACTATTAAGGGTAAAACAAAGCAAATAACAATACCTGTAACGGTTACAACAACAAATACTACCCATAAAATAACATCAAAATTTGAGATAAACCGTAGAGATTTTGATGTTGGCGGACGAAGTTTCGTAATGAGTGATACAGTTAAAATTAGCGTAGTTCATATTGAAAATATTAATGCACAAAACTAAAGCAGACATTATTATAATTGGTGGTGGTTTAGCAGGATTAACAAGTGCCATTCATTTAGGAAAAGCAAATTATAACGTGTTGCTTATTGAAAAAAACAACTATCCTAAGCATAAGGTTTGTGGTGAATATGTCTCAAACGAAGTGTTGCCCTATCTCTCTTTTTTGGGTTTTAATCCTTTTAAATTTGGCGCAAAGCGCATTTCTAATTTTGAACTTACAACGCACAATTCTAAACGTATAAAAGCAAAATTACCTTTGGGCGGTTTTGGAATGAGCCGTTACGAAATGGATTTTCAATTGTACCAATTAGCGTTACAAAACAATGTTAAAGTGCTTCACGATTCAGTAACTAATATAGTTTTTAAAGCCGATAGGTTTGAAGTAAAAACCGCGTTAAGCGGCATTTTAGAATCTAAAATAGCAATTGGCGCTTTTGGCAAACGCTCTAATTTAGATATGCAATTAGGGCGCACATTCATAAAAAATAAATCACCATATTTAGGTGTGAAAATACATGTTTCAGGCGATTTTCCTGAAGACAAAGTAGCCTTACATAATTTTAAAGGTGGGTATTGTGGGGTTTCAAAAGTGGAGAATAATCATATTAATTTATGTTATATCACCGATTTTAAGGCTTTTAAAACGTTTAAAAATATTGAAGCGTTTCAGGACGCTATCGTATTCAAAAATAAAGCATTAAAAACACTATTTGAAAATACAATACCGCAGTTTGAAAAACCACTCACTATTAGTCAAATTTCTTTTGAAACCAAACAGCCTGTAGAACAGCATATTATTATGTGTGGCGACACAGCAGGTATGATTCATCCATTGTGCGGCAATGGTATGGGAATGGCAATAAGAAGTGCCCAATTAGCTTCAAAACTAATAATTGATTATCTTGAAGGAAAAATTGAAACGCGCAATACATTTGAGCAACTTTACACAAAACAGTGGAAAAAAAACTTTAATCTTAGATTGAAAGTGGGCCATAGTATAGCCTACCTATTTAGACAAAATTGGTTAGCGCCTAAACTGTTGGTGCTGCTTGCTACATTTCCGTTTCTATTACCAAAAATTATTAAAATGACACACGGTAAACCTATGGACACTTAATGGCTTTATTTATAGACACTACCCAACGCAGTAATGCTACCGAAATCATGGACGATTTTTCTATGAAAGGTACTTTATTACGCGATACACTTGATAAATTAGGCAGTATTAATAAGTGGCTTGGAGGCAATACAATTACCTTAAATGGTATTAAGCAGCTGCTAAAAAATCAGCCTAAAACTAAAACTTATACCATTGTAGATTTGGGTTGTGGCCATGGCGATATTTTAAGATTGGTTGCAGATTATGGGCGAAAACACAACTTTAGTTTTAATTTAATTGGTATAGACGCTAACCAAGATGCTATAGATTATGCTAGCGAATTATCAGTAAACTATCCAGAACTCACGTTTCAAAAACTAGATATTTTTTCAGAAGCATTTCAAAACTTAGATTACGATATTGTATTAAGCACACTTTTTTTACATCATTTTAAAAATGAAGATATTGTAACTTTATTACAAAACGTATCGCGTAAAGCAACATTAGGTATTGTTATAAACGACTTGCATCGCAGTAAAGTAGCATACGTGTTATTTAAATTGTTGGGCTTGGTTATTTCAAATCATATGATTGTACAAGATGGCTTAACCTCTATACTTCGGGCGTTTAAAAGAAAAGATTTAGAAAATTTATCTAAAACATTAAACCATACATCAAAAATCTGTTGGAAATGGGCATTCCGTTACCAGTGGTTAATAAAAACATAAATGGCAGTAAAAATAACGGCGGTAGCAAAACAATTACCCCAATATACAAGAGAAACTAAAGATATTTTACCATTTGTAGAGCTCTGGTTAGAAGGACAAGACGAACGTTTTAAACGAAAAGTGCTCAAAATTTTTGAAAACGCTGCGGTAGATAGACGTTATTCTATTATGAATCCTGAAGAGGTTTTTCTCAATACATCTTTTGAGGAAAAAAATGATATTTACAGTCGTGAGAGCATTAAGCTTGCTGAAAAAAGCCTAGTAAAAGTCTTAAACAAAGCGCAGTTACAACCCACGGATATAGATTATATTATCACTGTAAGTTGTACGGGTATTATGATTCCTTCTTTAGATGCCTATTTAATAAATAGCCTAAAAATGAAACAGGATATTGTGCGATTGCCCGTAACCGAAATGGGTTGTGCAGCGGGCGTTTCAGGTGTTATTTATGCGAAAAACTTTTTGAAAGCCAACCCCAATAAACGCGCTGTGGTTATTGCTGTAGAGTCGCCAACGGCCACCTTTCAATTAGAAGATTATTCTATGGTAAATATTGTAAGTGCCGCAATTTTTGGTGATGGCTGCGCTAGTGTTATTTTATCCTCTTATGAGGATGAAGTAGGTCCTGAAATTAAGGATGAAGCCATGTATCATTTTTACGATGCCAACCACATGATGGGTTTTAAATTACGCAATACAGGCTTGCAAATGATACTAGACCAAACAGTACCACAAACCATTGCAGACCATTTTCCTAATATTATTCATCCGTTTTTAAAAGAAAACAATCTAACCATTGATGATATAAACCATTTAGTGTTTCACCCTGGCGGAAAAAAAATTGTACAAACCGTTGAAGACTTATTTGGGGCTTTAGGTAAAAACATAAACGACACTAAAGAGGTGTTACGATTATACGGCAACATGAGTAGCGCTACAGTATTGTATGTTTTAGAACGTTTTATGGATAGAAATTTGCCCAAGGGCGATAAAGGCATTATGCTAAGTTTTGGTCCAGGGTTTTCGGCGCAACGTGTGTTGTTAGAATGGTAACAAATTTTATTATGAATCATCGCACTTAAAGTAGCAACAGTGTTGTTTCAGTTTCTTAATTGTTATATTATACAAGATGAAAGAATTTCAAAATAAAAACCAATGGGCGTTAATTTTAGGCGGGAGTAGTGGCCTAGGTTTAGCCACTGCAAAAAAGCTAGCAAAACACGGGTTAAATATTTGTATTGTGCACCGAAATCCGCGTGTGCAGGAAGCCGAAATTCAAGCAGCGTTTGATACTATAAAGCAAGAAAATATTCTGTTTAAAGCGTTTAACACAGATGCTTTTAAGCCTGAAAAACGTGATGCTGTAATCGATGCATTAAAATCGGAATTAGGCACACAAGGCAGTATTAAAACGCTTGTACATAGCGTAGCTAAAGGCAATTTAAAACCCATGATTTCAGAAGAAGCGCAAGTTTTAAAACACGATGATTTTGCTTTAACCATAAATGCCATGGGCATTAGTTTATACGATTGGACAAAAGCGCTTTTCAAAGCCAAATTATTTGTCGAAGATGCCCGAATTATAAGTTTTACAAGTGAAGGCAATACCAAAGCATGGCAAAATTATGCAGCGGTTTCTGCTGCGAAAGTTACCCTAGAAGCCATAACCAGAAATATTGCTTTAGAATTTGCGCCTTATGGCATAAAAGCCAATTGTATTCAAGCTGGAGTTACAGACACATCGTCGCTACGTATGATTCCGGGGAGCGAAGACATTATTAAACACAGTTTAATTAGAAATCCGAATAAACGTTTAACGCTTCCTGAAGATGTAGCCAATGCGGTGTATTTATTAAGTAAAGATGAAGCTTCTTGGATTACAGGCACTATTATTCCTGTGGATGGCGGGGAACATTTATCTTAAAAA
>CALDUF010000053.1 GCA_937923515.1 uncultured Flavobacteriaceae bacterium | reverse complement strand
TAATTAATGAAAAACTTCAACCTTGAAATAAAACATGCCGTAGCTGCCTTAAAATCGGGCCAACTTATTATATTCCCAACAGATACATATTGGAGTTTAGGTTGTGATGCGAATAATAAAGCAGCTCTCAATAAACTTTACACCTTAAAGCAAAATGATAGCGAAAGAAACATAACATGTTTTGTGGCCGATGATAGGATGCTCAGTAAATATGTGCAACACATACCTTTTGCTGCAAAAAGTATTATTGAAGTTGCTGATACACCAACAACAATAATTTATGATGCGCCAAAAAATATAGCCCAAAACTTAATACCTAAAGACAACACCATAGCTATTAGAATTCCTGATGATGAGTTTTGCTATCAACTTACCAGGCGTTTTAACGGCGCTATTGCCACTTCAATCGCTCATGTAGAAGGTGAAACTATTCCAAAATCGTTTAAAGAAATAGCACCCACTATTTTAAAAGATGTAGACTATATCGTAAATTTGCAAAAGGAAAAAATTAGCAAAAACGCTGCTAGTATTATCCAAATAACAAACAGTAATGTTGTTAGGGTTTTGCGGAAATAGTTAGCCTCAAATCTACTAATAATGTATAGTTATACTGTGAATTCGTGGCAAAAAAAGTATGAATTACAAAAAAGCACTACAAAGCAATATATTTGAAATTATCTCTACATCTGCGAGTCAACTCAATTTGGAGAGTTACGTTATTGGAGGTTTTGTACGTGATTTTTTATTACAACGTGGCAATGCAAAAGACATCGATATTGTAGCTATTGGCAGCGGTATTGAGTTAGCACAAAAAGTAGCCAACAATTTACCTAACACGCCTAAGGTACAAGTTTTTAAAACCTATGGTACCGCAATGTTACGCTACAATGATGTTGAAGTTGAATTTGTTGGTGCTAGGAAAGAATCGTATGCTGAGGATAGCAGAAATCCTGTAGTAGAAAATGGCACGCTAGAAGACGATCAAAACAGACGCGATTTTACCATAAACGCTTTAGCATTAAGCTTATCAAAACACAATTTTGGTGCTATATTAGATCCTTTTAACGGCATTAAAGATTTAAAAGATGGCATTATTCGTACGCCATTAAATCCTGATATTACCTATAGTGATGATCCGCTACGCATGATGCGTGCCATCAGATTTGCAACACAGCTTAATTTTAAAATCGAAGAAAAAAGTTTAAAAGCAATTACTAAAAATGCGAATCGCATTAAAATAATTACAAACGAACGCATAGTTGTTGAACTTCATAAAATTTTAGAAAGCAACATACCGTCTACAGGTTTTTTACTACTTGAAAAAACGGGTTTATTAAAACATATTTTACCAGAACTTACGGCTCTTAAAGGTATTGATGAGATTGAAGGACAACGTCATAAAGATAATTTTTACCATACTTTAGAAGTGGTAGATAATATTGCAAAACATACAGATGATGTTTGGTTGCGTTGGGCAGCACTGTTACATGATATTGGTAAAGCACCAACCAAACGTTTTAGCAAAAAATTAGGTTGGACGTTTCATGGTCATGAATTTGAAGGTTCTAAAATGGTATATCACTTGTTTAAGCGTTTAAAAATGCCATTAAATGATAAGATGAAGTTTGTACAAAAAATGGTATTTATGAGCTCCCGCCCTATTGTTTTAGCACAAGATACTGTTACTGATTCTGCTGTGAGGCGATTGGTATTTGATGCAGGCGATTATGTTGAGGATTTAATGACGCTTTGCGAAGCAGACATTACAACCAAAAACCCAAAGAAATTCAACAAATACCATAATAATTTTAAGGTAGTACGTAAAAAAATTATAGAAGTTGAAGCGCGCGATCAGGTTAGAAATTTTCAACCACCTGTTAGTGGTGAAGAGATTATGAAAACCTTTAACTTAAAACCATCTAAAGAAATTGGTTTGATAAAAGAAGCCATAAAAGAGGCTATCTTGGAAGGTGATATACCCAACGCGTATGACGCCGCATTTAATTTAATGTTGAAAAAAGGCAAGGAATTAGGATTAATAGCTAAAAACTAACTGTTTTATTTTGAAAAATAATTAATCTATGAAAAAGGATAATAAACGCATTATTTACTGGCTTTTAACAGGATGTGCACTTATATTCATAATGGTAATAGTTGGTGGTATTACACGATTAACACATTCGGGTTTATCAATTTCAAATTATAAATTAATATCTGGCACTATACCGCCAATGAATGAGGTAGAGTGGCAAGCTGCATTCGAGTTGTACAAACAATACCCTGAATATCAAAAATTAAACAATCATTTTTCTTTAGAGGATTTTAAAGATATTTATTTTTGGGAATGGCTACATCGTGTTTTGGGTCGTGTAATTGGTATCGTATTTATTATACCATTTTTATATTTTCTAGTTACAAAACAACTTACCAAATCCACCATAAAAAAATCGCTCATACTATTAGTTATGGGTAGTTTTCAAGGGTTTTTGGGATGGTATATGGTGAAAAGTGGTTTGGTAGACCGACCAGATGTAAGTCACTACAGGCTCTCTGCACACCTAACCACAGCATTTTTAACGTTTGCTTACACCTTTTGGGTGGCGCTAGATTTGATATTTCCCAATAAAAAAACAGTTGAAAAAGGATTTAGAAATTTAATACGTGTTGGATTAGTGGTACTTATAATTCAAATTATTTATGGCGCTTTTGTTGCAGGCTTAGATGCAGGATGGATACACAACCATTGGCCCATGATGAGTGAAGGTAAGTTTATGCACGAAACCGTGTATATTGAGCAAAATCCAATTTACAAAAACTTTATTGAAGGTAAAAGTGGGGTACAATTTGTACATAGAACTTTGGCGTACATTGTAGTCATTTTTATTATTGTTATTTGGAGAAAAAGTAAACAGCAAATATTATCTAAATACCAACTATCAGGTATATTATCGCTTCTTATTATGGTAAGCATTCAATTTTTACTTGGTGTTTTTACTATATTGCTACAAGTTCCTGTTTGGCTGGGAGTTGCACATCAAGTTGGTGCGTTTTTATTATTATCGGCAATGGTATTTACATTGCACAGATTCAGTAGATAACCATGAAAATATATTATGCGGTTTTATGTATTATGTTAAGCGTATGCGCTTGTAATATTGATAAAAAATCTCATAATGAAAGTAGTCCCATCATTACTACAAACAACACACCTAGCATTACTAAAACTGCAATTGTAGTATTAGGAACCACCCAAGATGCAGGATCGCCACAAATAGCATGCAAAAAACAGTGTTGTGCCAGTTTATTTGACAACACTAATAATAAAAGACATGTTGTATCCTTAGGACTTATAGATGCACAAAACCACAAAACTTATTTATTTGAAGCTACACCAGATATAGGCACGCAAATAAAACATCTTACTAAATTAGAAACCAGAAGTACGAATGAGTTAGTAGATGGCATTTTTTTAACACATGCTCACATAGGCCATTATACGGGCTTAATGTTTTTAGGAAAAGAAGCAACGAACGCCAATAAACTACCTGTGTATGCAATGCCTAAAATGAAGGTATTTCTAGAAAATAATGGACCTTGGAGTCAATTAGTAAAAAATCAAAATATTTCGCTAAACATACTAAAAGATGAAACTTCAGTAGAGCTTTCAAATACCATTACAGTTACACCGTTTTTAGTGCCACATAGAGATGAATTTTCAGAAACTGTTGGTTATAAAATAAAGGGTAAACACAAAACTGCTTTGTTTATTCCTGATATTGACAAATGGGAAAAATGGAACAAAAGTATTATTGAGGTAATAAAAACTGTAGACTATGCATTTTTAGATGCTACATTTTACAGTGGTGAAGAAATAAATAACAGAGACATTTCAGAAATTCCGCATCCATTTATTATTGAAAGCGTTAACACATTTAAGGCACTTTCCAAAGAAGAACGCGGTAAAATTATTTTTATTCACTTTAATCACACTAATCCAGTATTACACCCAAGTAGCAAACAAAGTAAGTATCTATTAAATGAAGGTTTTAAAATAGCTAGAAAACACGATGTGTACAGCTTATGATATGCAAAAATACACGCATAAAAAAACCACTCTAAAAGAGTGGTTTTTTTATATTATTATATAACTAGTAATATTTACTATAATGCAGCAACATGTTTTGATAAACCTGATTTTAAATTAGCAGCTTTGTTATCATGAATAATGTTTTTCTTGGCTAATTTATCTAACATAGAAACAACAGAAGGTAACATAGCTTCTGCTTCTTTCTTATCAGTTAACTCACGTAACCTTTTGATAGCACTACGTGTAGATTTGTGTTGGTACTTATTTAACACGCGTTTTGCTTCGTTACTTCTAATTCTTTTTAAAGCTGACTTATGATTTGCCATTTTTGTTTTTTTCTTGTTAAAGTGTTGTAGCCCGTAGGGGAATCGAACCCCTCTTACCAGGATGAAAACCTGGCGTCCTAGCCGATAGACGAACGGGCCATTTAGGTAAATTTCTATTTAAATGAACCAGCAACGTTTCCATTGCGGATGCAAAAATACAACTATTTTTAAATGTTGCAACTGTTGATTAAACTTTTTTTAAAAAAATTTATTTAATACGCTTTTGCAAATAAAACACGCGTATTAGAAGGCTTTCCGGAATACACACAAACGCCTTCTTCTGCCTTTGCATCTAAAGGAATACAGCGTATTGTTGCTTTAGTTAATTCTTTTATTTTGTCTTCTGTTGCAGTGGTACCATCCCAATGCGCAGAGATAAAACCTCCTTTTGTATCTAACGCTTCTTTAAATGCATCAAATGTATCTACAGTTGTAATATGTTCTTCTCTAAAATTTAAAGCCTTGGTATATAATGCTTTTTGAATGTCTTCTAATAAATCCTCTATTACAATACTTACTCTATCTAATACAACTACTTGTTTGCTTAAGGTATCGCGTCTTGCTACTTCAACAGTTTCATTTTCCAAATCTTTAGGTCCTATAGCTATTCTTACAGGAACGCCTTGTAATTCATGTTGTGCAAACTTTGCGCCTGGTCTTAAGGTATCGCGCTTATCAAACTTAACCGAAATATTTCTATCACGAAGATCTCCAATAATATCTTCTGCTACCTTACTAATAGCTTCAAATTGTTCTTCATTTTTATAAATAGGTACAATAACCACTTGGTATGGTGCTAAATTTGGAGGTAGTACCAAACCATTATCGTCGCTATGTGTCATTATTAAAGCGCCCATTAAACGTGTAGACACACCCCATGAGGTAGCCCAAACATAATCTTGTTTCCCTTCTTTATTAGCAAATTTTACATCAAACGCTTTTGCGAAATTTTGTCCCAAAAAGTGTGATGTTCCTGCTTGTAACGCCTTACCATCTTGCATTAAAGCTTCTATACAATAGGTATCTACCGCACCTGCAAATCGCTCGCTTTCAGACTTTACACCTTGCACAACTGGTATTGCCATAAAATTTTCAACAAACTTAGCGTACACACCATTCATTAATTTAGCTTCCTCAATCGCCTCGGCTTTTGTTGCATGTGCTGTATGCCCTTCTTGCCACAAAAATTCTGCTGTACGCAAAAATAAACGCGTACGCATTTCCCAACGTACCACATTTGCCCATTGGTTAATTAGTAGCGGTAAATCTCTATAAGATTGAATCCAATTTTTATATGTATTCCATATAATAGCCTCACTAGTTGGTCTTACAACCAATTCTTCTTCTAGTTTGGCTTCAGGATCTACACGCAATTTTCCTGCTCTATCAGGATCGGTTTGTAGTCTGTAATGGGTAACTACTGCACACTCTTTTGCAAATCCTTCAGCATTTTTTTCTTCAGCTTCAAACAAACTTTTGGGTACAAATAATGGAAAATACGCATTTTGATGTCCTGTTTCCTTAAACATTCTATCTAATTCTGCTTGCATTTTTTCCCATATAGCATAACCATAAGGTTTAATTACCATACAGCCTCTTACCGCAGAGTTTTCTGCTAAGTCTGCCTTGACAACCAATTCGTTATACCATTTTGAATAATCTTCTGCCCTACTCGTAAGTTTTTTGCTCATATCGCTTTTTTGGCACAAATATTGTGACTATGTTAAATAAAAAAATAGTTGGACAAAACTAACTATTTTTGTTATGTTCAACAATTAAATTAAAGAGATATGCAAATTAATCACTACTTAAAATCGAAAATGCAATTCGCAGCAATCTTCGGGTTGTTCTTCGGGTTAGTATCATGTGGTTCCTACCAATATGTAGGTGTTGATAATGATGGTATTTATGGCGGTACTAATAATACGCCAAATCAAGTAAAAGTTGTTGACGCAAATACTGCTGCTGAGGGTAATGATTACTACGAAAATTACTTTAAAAATAAAGCGCAAGAATACGAAATAGCTACTGATAACGGCGCTATTTTTACTGATATAGACAGTTACAGCAGTGAGAATAACCTTGCCGTTAATGACACTATATATAACGACTATCAAGGTAATGCTGGCTGGGGACAAGTTAACGACAACGTAACCATAAACATTATTGATAACGGTTGGAACAACTGGGGTTGGAATCCTTGGTTTAATGGTGGCTTTGGCTGGGGTGGAAACTTTGGCTGGGGCTGGAACCGCTTTGGTTGGGGCAGAGGCTTTGGCTGGGGTGGAGGCTTCGGTTGGGGCGGTGGTTTTGGCTGGGGCGGTGGCTTTGGCTGGAATGCATGGTGTCCTCCTGGATTTTTTGGCAACAATTTTTATGGTAATAATTTTTATGCAGGAAATAGGTTTGGCCAATTCGGTAACAGGATTGCTTTTAACAACACGAGACGAGGAAATAATGTTGCTTTTGGAAGAAACTCTATAAATAATTCTTTACGAAGAAGTAGTGTTGCAAATAACAGACGTATATCTTCAGATAGTAGAAATGCTACAACGGCAAGACGATACAATAGTACATCTAGACGCACAAGTGTTGCTAGAAATAATACAACATCATCAAGATACAGTACAGCAAGACGCAGTAATACTGTTAGAAACAGCACTGGCACATCTAGTAGAGTAAATCGTTCTAGTTCGCCAACATCTATAAATAGAAATTCTACGGTGAGAAGAAGTAGCTCTAGACAGCCATCATATTCTCCTAACAGATCATCTTCTAGTAACGGTAGATACTCTGCTCCTATTAGAAGAAACTCATCTTCAGCAAGAAGCAGCAGCAATTCAAACTACAGCAGAAGTTCTTCTGGTTCAAGTAGAAGTAGTGGTTCATATTCAAGATCGTCATCTTCAAGAAGTTCTGGATCTTACTCTAGATCATCAGGAGGCTCAAGAAGCTCTGGAAGTTCAAGAAGCTCTTCTGGCGGAGGTAGAAGACGCTAGTAACTATTAACATTTAAATTAATAATACATTACCTAGATGTTTAAAATAATCATAATGCCCAAAAAGCACTGATTATTTTAAACATACTTAGGATAAATTTTCTCAAAAAAAATACAAAATTAAACGTATGAAAAAGCTCCATTTATTATGTATAGGCTTAATATCTATGTCTACACTATACGCTCAAGATATCAGTGATGCTTTACGATATTCTCAAGACAACATTCAAGGAACAGCTAGATTTAGAGCATTAAGTGGTGCTTTTGGCGCTTTAGGTGGCGACATGAGTGCTGTAAATATAAATCCTGCTGGTGCAGCAGTATTTAGTCAAAGTCATGCCTCATTTTCATTAATAAATTCTGAATTAAATAACGACACGCAATACTTTAACGGTACGGGAAACGTTAACGATTCTAATTTTGATTTGGCACAAGGTGGTGTATCCTTTGTATTTAAAAGCACCAATAATTCACCTTGGAAAAAATTTACTGTTGGAATTGCTTACGATAGAACAAATAATCATGATGATAATTGGTTTGCTGTTGGCACCAATACAAATAGCAATAATTTTAATAACACTATTGGTAGCTACTTTTTTGACTTAGCCCAAGGTTTACGTTTAGATGAAATTTCAGCTTTTCAAAATGAAACGCTTGAAGATGCTTATGTAAACATTGGAAGTGATCTGGGTTTTGACCATCAACAGGCATTTTTAGGTTTTGAGTCTTTTATTCTAGACCCTGAAGTAGATGCTGATGACAATACAAATTATCTATTAAATGTTGCAGAAGGTAATTTTAATCACGATTATACATTTATATCTACTGGGTATAATGGCAAAATTGCTGTAAACTTAGCTACACAATATGGTGATGATTTATATTTAGGAGTGAATTTAAACTCTCACTTTATAGATTATGACAGGTCTACATTATTATTTGAGGACAATAACAATGCGGGCTCTATTGTTACCGATGTGGAGTTTGAAAACAACTTATCTACAAGAGGTTCTGGATTTTCATTTCAGTTGGGTGGTATTTTAAAGCTTACAAACGAATTTAGAGTTGGTTTAACGTACGACTCGCCTACTTGGTATACTATTAATGAAGAAACCTCTCAATTTTTAGGTACTGCTGGAAATGATGGCGAACCATTTAATATTAGCATAAACCCACAGGTTACAAATATTTTTCCGTCGTATAGACTACAGACACCATCTAAAATTACGGGTAGTGCTGCTTACGTTTTTGGACAAAAAGGCTTGCTAAGTTTTGATTATTCTAGTAAAAATTACGGTACTACTAAATTTAGACCTGAAAATGACTTTACGGGTTTAAATGCTGATGTAAGCGATGTACTAACTACTGCTGCAACGTATAGAGTTGGCGGCGAATATAAGCACAAACAATTTAGTTTTAGAGGTGGTTATAGGTTTGAAGAAAGCCCTTATGTTGATGGTGTTACTATTGGTGATTTAACGGGGTTCTCACTTGGTTTTGGTTATAATTTTGGTAATACCAAATTAGACCTTACTTACGATAAATGGGAAAGAACAGACCAAACGCCTTTGTTTAATATTGGTTTGATTGATACCGCAACAATAAACAGACAAAACTCTAATATAACGCTAACGTTAGGTTTTAATATTTAAAAACTACCTAGCATTACTAATTTTAAGCCTGAACTTGTTACCTAGTTCAGGCTTTTTTTTGTTTACAATTTTCAAGGCGATTAAAAGATGAAGTGACTGAATACTAATAAAACAGCCAAATTGTGCCCGCGTTAGTGATAGTAGCGGCATCCTTTTGTGTTTTTAATAGCGCGAACATAATTTTAATTGAAGCACATAGCGTAGTTATGGTTTTTACTTTTGCCCTAATAAAAAAACAAAAGATATAGCGGATAGCACGACCCCGCTTTTTGCCCCATACCACATGTTAAAGCATTACATAATCTTTAAGCGGGGTAACGCCCAAATTATTACTACTATTTGGTATGTTATTTTGCAGATATTATTAATACATGTTCTATAAGCTAAAAATTGAGAAATGCTTATCTTTGAGGCTTAAATTTTGAGCTACTACTTATGAAATTTGACAATTTAGAGGAGTTTGATGCTATGGGTGATGACCATATTGGTGCTGCTGAGGATACACCAATGCGTGATGATGCGTTTAAACTTTCGAGTGCAGAAAAAATAGATATTATTAAGGATGATGTGCGCCATATTATGGAAACCCTTGGCTTAGACCTAACAGACGATAGTTTACGTGGAACACCAAACCGTGTGGCAAAAATGTTTGTGAATGAAATTTTTGGAGGTTTAGATCCCAAAAAGAAACCTAATGCCTCTACTTTTGATAATAAGTACAAGTATGGCGAAATGCTTGTTGAGAAAAACATTACGGTATACTCTACTTGCGAACACCACTTACTTCCTATTGTTGGTAGGGCGCATGTGGCATATATTTCTAATGGCACTGTGGTTGGCTTATCTAAAATGAACCGTATTGTAGATTATTTTGCGAAGCGTCCGCAAGTACAGGAGCGGTTAACGATACAAATTGTAAAAGAACTTCAAGAGGTTTTAAATACTGAAGATGTAGCTTGCGTAATTGACGCTAAACATTTATGTGTGAATTCTAGAGGTATTCGTGATATTGAAAGTAGTACGGTAACTTCGGAATTTGGAGGGAAATTTAAAGATATGGCTGTACGCCGCGAATTTTTAGATTACATTCAACTTGATACGCAGTTTTAAACTTTAATAAAATTGATTTTGCCTTAAACTAATAACCAGAACGCTTACGATAATGCAGTTATATACATCTAACCCCATAAAAATATACAATTCCTTAACTGGAAAAAAAGAAGATTTTACACCTATAAACGAAGGCCACATAGGCATGTATGTTTGTGGACCTACCGTGTACAGCAATGTACATTTAGGTAACGTTAGAACTTTTATGTCTTTTGATATGGTGTTTAGATATTTAAAACACTTAGGGTATAAAGTACGTTACGTTAGAAATATTACTGATGCGGGCCATTTAGAAAATGATGCTGATGCTGGTGAGGATAAAATCACAAAAAAAGCACGTTTAGAGCAAATTGAGCCTATGGAAGTGGTACAGCGGTATACTGTAGACTTTCATAACATATTAAATACATTAAACTTTTTGCCACCTAGTATCGAACCTACGGCTACAGGGCATATTATTGAACAAATTGCGCTTATTCAAAAAATAATTGACAATGGTTTTGGGTACGAGGTAAATGGCTCTGTATATTTTGATGTACATAAGTTTAACGAAACTAATGAGTACGGTAAATTGAGTAAGCGAAAGCTGGAGGACTTAATACATAATACTAGAGCGCTAGACGGACAAAGCGATAAAAAAAATCCGCAAGATTTTGCACTTTGGAAGAAGGCTGAACCGCAACACATAATGCGCTGGCCGTCACCTTGGAGCGATGGATTTCCTGGTTGGCATTTAGAGTGTACTGCCATGAGTACTAAATATTTGGGTGAACAGTTTGATATACATGGTGGCGGAATGGATTTAAAATTTCCGCATCATGAGTGTGAAATTGCCCAAAACGAAGCTGCAATTGGTAAATCTCCAGTAAATTATTGGATGCACGCTAATATGCTAGAGCTAAATGGTGCTAGAATGTCTAAATCTACAGGAAACACCGTAAATCCTGATGAACTATTATCTGGCGAAAACACATTTTTTACCAAAGCATTTGCGCCTGGAGTTATTCGCTTTTTTAACGCACAAGCCTCGTATAGAAGTGTTTTAGATTTAACAGATGAAGGCCTTTTAGCTAGTGAAAAAGGGTTTTATAAATTAATGGATGGTATTGCATTGTTAAATTCTATTACTGCTACAGACAACTCTACCTTTGATGTTTCGTCCTGGAAACAAAAATGTTACGATGCAATGAATGATGATTTTAACTCACCCATTCTCATTGCGCATTTATTTGAAGCTGTAAAATATATTAATCAAATAAAAGACCAAAAAGCTACTATTTCCGCAACCGATTTAGCGCTTTTAACCACTACAATGCATGCCTTTGTTTATGATGTTTTAGGTTTGGAAAATGTTGCTGAAACAAATTCTGGCAGTGATAAACTTGCTGGTGCTGTAGAAGTATTGATTAAATTAAGACAGGAGGCTAGAGCTAATAAAGATTTTGCCATGTCTGATAAAATACGCGATGAATTAGCTGATGCAGGTATTGTTTTAAAAGATGGTAAAGACGGCACTACGTTTTCGGTAAATTAATTGCTTGCCTGCGCAGGAATTACTAAATATTAGAAAACAAAAACAGAATGAAAATTTATGTTTAAAAAAATTCTCATAGCACCATTTTTGTTTTTAATCAAAGTATATCAAACTTTAATATCGCCTTTTACGCCTGCTACATGCAGGTACCAACCCACATGCTCGCATTACTCTAAAATTGCTTTACAAAAACATGGTATTCTTAAAGGAGGTTGGCTAGCCATAAAACGTATTTTTAGTTGCCATCCGTGGGGTGGTTCAGGGTACGATCCTGTGCCCTAATATTAATATCTACCCGTGTTTTTATTAATAAAATACTGAGACCCTCTGGTATTAAATGCCTCTTTTTTATAAGAGTCAGCATTATCATCTATAGCGTCAAAAACTGGTATTGTGTTGACGTATCTTGCTATAGAATAAAAAAAATAAAACACATGCATAATATATTAGTTGCGGGAGCACATGGAAATATCGGAAAAAAAATAATTAAACTTTTAGACGATTCTCAATATTTTACACCAATTGCTATGGTTAGAAAACAGGAATATTTTGACACATTTAAATCTCAAAATATAAACGCTGTTTTAGCTGATGTTACAGAAAACACCTCGCATGCCTTTGAGAATGTAGACAAGGTTATTTTTGCAGCAGGATCTGGTGGTAAGGCTGTAGTTGAAGTAGATCAAGAAGGTGCAAAAAACTTGATTAAAGAAGCAGAAAAACAGGGTATTAAAAAATTTGTAATGCTGAGTTCTCTTGGTGCAGATAACCCAGAAGAGGCTGATGAATTAAAAGATTATCTTAAAGCGAAACATAATGCAGATGAGTTTTTAAAACAAAGTAATTTAAGCTATACTATTGTAAGACCTGGTACCTTAAATGATAACTTGGGCAATGACAAAATCGAACTTAAAAAAAAGCTGAATAAGCATGGTGAAATTAGTAGAGACGATGTAGCCCAAACGCTGGTAAGGTGCTTACATGACGATGCCCCAAAAAACACAACCTTCGAAATTATTTCGGGAGACACCCTAATTGGCAACGCTTTAAGTAACATAGAGTAGTACATTACAAACACTTATTAAAAAAATCTGGTTGTTATTAGCACCCAGATTTTTTTGTAATACATTAGAGCCTACATAAAAATCAAATCACTTAGGATACTGTTGCTTAATATTTCGAATTAATTCTTCTAAACCATTCAATTTAAGTTCATACACTTGTTCTAACATAAGGCCTAACTTTCCTTTTGGAAAACCTTTGGAATGGTACCACACCACATAATGCTCAGATAAATCTATTAAATAACGATCTTTATACTTACCAAAAGGCATTTTGGTATGTGCTAAATCAATTAAAAACTGTTTATCTGGTAGCATTATTTTGTAGACTTATAAAGTTCTAATACTTTTAATTCTCTTTTTACACGTGCTTCCCATTGCCGCTGTCCTTCTACATTTCGAGAATAATCGGTTTCAGCATCATACCGGTTTTGGTACGCTTCTAGCTCCTTATTAATATTTTTATGAATTACTTTTAAACGTTTTGCTATATCATTTGTAGTTTTTAGCACACTAATGCGTTGTCTAAATTTACGAGCAAAAAGTTCTGTAATATCAAAATGCAAACGCTCATGCCCAAGAATATGAGTATCGGCACGTTCGGGCTTATACCAAGATTCTTCTGGGTAAAAATGCGCGTACACTTCAGTAGTAAAACTTACAACACGTGCATCGCTTTGCTTTATAGAAAACCCAAAGGTAATTCCAGATGCCGTAGTAGCTACTGCGCTTACGTTACTTGGTGGTTTTGCTTTAAAATTATCCCACGTTATACGATAATTATCACTCCAAGATATAACAGGATTATTTTGTATTTGAATAAAGAATAATAAACTAAAAGTTAAAAGTATCTTGTGCATTAAAACATATATATAATGCCAAACGAAAACTGTAATGCGCTTATTGCGTTACCTCAACAATCTTAAGGTTATCGTATTTTACAAGATACACTGCATCATTATAATATCCGCCAAATAATTTCTTCTTATAAGCAAACTTATTTTCAACATAAGCCGTTAAAGGCGCATCATTAGCAGATAGAAATAAGTCTTGTGATGTTACCAAGCGCAACACAATATCCATAGTTAAATCAAACCCCTTTATCACGCGTTTGTCTGGAGAAATATTATAAGCCTTACGGTAACTCTTAACAAACGCATTATCATCATCACTTATACTTTTAGACGATGTTGCAAATGTAAATTGCAGTTTAGATAAGTGCATATTATTTACTTCATCACCCTCAAAAGCAGCATTAAAGCCTGTAGTTACTAACTTAATTTCAACCTTTTCAGTAGTTGGCTCTTCTGGATTTACTCTCATATTTAAAGCTGCCAAAATACTTGTAGCGCCAGAAATAAAACTTTCGTTTTGTGTTTCTAAAAACACCACATTTTTTCCTGGTTTTAGAGCTTCTTCAATATCATCTCTGGTTAAAAAGTACTCGTCTTTACCCTCTTTGTTTTTTCTAGAATACACTATTGTAGCTGCATTAAATTCACGCTTTAATGCATTAGCAGTTTGCATATTTTTAGAATCAGCTAGAATTACTATGTTTTTTAATAAACTATCAGACTTTACGTAATTAACAATTCTGGTTTTCAACATAGCGTCCGACGGTCTCGTTTGAAACACATTATCATGCAATTTTAAATTTGTACCAATGGGTGATATTACAGGCACATTGTAAGGCTTAAGCGCTTTTGCAACAATGTCAAAATTAGTAGAAGTTAAAGGGCCAATAACCACATCTACATTCTCAAAATCGTTATCCACCAAAATTCTAGAAACAGCAGTAGTTTGTCGCTTCGTATCATACACATCAAGCTTTAATGACACTCCTAATTTTTTTAAAGAATCTACAGCCATAAGCACACCCGAATAAAAATCTAACGAGGCATCTAAATAAGGATCATTTTCAATGCTCTTTTTAGTTTCAGCAATAGAGTCAAACTCTACCCGATTTAAACGAAACGGCAACATTAAAGCAATATGCTTGGTGTTGTAGTCGTTTATGCTGCGCGTTAAATCAACTAAAGTCAGGTTTTCAGATAAAATCCCATTAGTTTCAGAAAATGGTATCTTTAAAATCATACCCGCTTTTAAACCACTTTCGGCCAACTCAGGGTTAAGCGTTTCTAGAGTCTCTTGTTCAACACCCAACTTCAACTTTAATCTATAAAATCCTTCCTTAGGCAATACCTTGTAGTAACTGTATTTTTCATCAACTTCCTTTTCTTCAGCCTCAGCAATATTTGGCACATTAATTTGTTGTCCTTCTTTTAAAGTTTCACCAATATTAGGGTTTAAAGCCTCTAACTCTGCCACCGTAATTCCAAATTTATAAGCAATACGCCATTTCCCCTCTTTAGGTTTCACAATGTACGTTTGGTTTTCAACAACCGCAGCTTCAACCTTGGTAATTTTAAACACAGGAATTTGAAGTTTATCGCCCTTCCGCAAGTTATTAGCGTATAAAAACGTGTTGTGCTTTTTTATATCTTCAATGTCAACATTATACAGTTTAGAAATACTGTAAAGCGTTTCCTTGCGCTTCACCTTATGTTTTTTAAACCCTTGTAACTCCTTAACCTCGGTAACTTTAGGTTTTTTAGCCTTAGACACAGGAATTATTAAAATCGTATTAGGTTTCAATCCCTTTTTAGCATCCGGATTTAAGCTATAAATATCAAAAGGCGTAACGTAATACCGTTTAGCGAGCGCCTCCACAGTTTCCCCTTTTTTAACCTGATGTGTACTATAATTTTGTGCATTTACCGATGCTATTCCTAAACATAAAGAAACCACCAAGTGTAAAAAAAATCTATTCATAGTGTTGTTATTTAATAGCTACCCATACCAAATAGCTTATATACGTGACTTATGGTGTAAACGGACTACTATTTAATGTAGTATTACACATAACATGCCAAATTTTTATTTGGGCGTTACCCCTTCTTACGGCGGGGTCGGGCTTTCCGTTACAAGTCCTCGCACCTCCTGCGTCGGGCTGTGGGCTTTCCTCTGCAATCCCTAACGCAAACCCACCTGCAATTTTTAGTGCCGCATCAGTAGTATCAGGTTTTCTGCAAAAACTATAAATAATCAATAACCAATCCA
The DNA here is from genome assembly GCA_937923515.1 of uncultured Flavobacteriaceae bacterium. Taxonomy (GTDB): domain Bacteria; phylum Bacteroidota; class Bacteroidia; order Flavobacteriales; family Flavobacteriaceae; genus Jejuia. Next base: position 490 of record CALDUF010000053.1, on the reverse strand, counting down.
TGTTTTCGAAACACTAAAAACTGCACACTGCTAACTAAACACTGCACACTGCCCACTGAAAACTGCACACTGCCCACTGAAAACTGCATACTGAAACTACTCCCACTCAATAGTAGCAGGCGGTTTAGAGCTAATATCATACACTACCCTATTCACACCTTTTACCTTATTTATAATATCGTTTGATGTTTTTTGCAAAAACTCATACGGTAAATTCACCCAATCTGCCGTCATACCATCAGTACTTTCTACAGCTCTCAAAGCTACACATTTTTCGTAAGTACGCTCATCGCCCATTACACCAACGCTATTTACAGGCAGTAACATAGCACCTGCTTGCCAAACCTTATCGTATAAGCCCCATTCTTTTAAACCGTTAATAAAAATATAATCTACCTCTTGTAGCATTTTTACTTTTTCTTCGGTAATATCACCTAAAATACGAATTCCTAAACCCGGACCAGGAAACGGGTGGCGTCCTAACAATTCG
>CALDUF010000052.1 GCA_937923515.1 uncultured Flavobacteriaceae bacterium | reverse complement strand
CCACCATAAATACCATGATTCTTATCTGGATAAATGGCCCAATCAAATTGCTTATTTGCCTGCACCAAAGCTTCTACCATTCTCATAGTATGTTGCACATGCACATTATCATCGCCAGAGCCATGTACCAATAAGTAATCTCCTTTTAAAAGTTCTGGATAATTAAATGGAGAATTATCGTCGTATCCACCCGGGTTCTCCTCTGGCGTTCTCATGTAACGCTCTGTATAAATTGTATCATAAAAACGCCAACTGGTAACGGGTGCTACTGCAATAGCCATTTTAAACACATCGTTGCCTTTAAGCAAACAATTGGTTGACATGTGGCCACCAAAACTCCAACCCCAAATACCAATACGATCCTTATCAATATAGGCTAAATCTCCCAATTGTCGGGCCGCTTGAATTTGATCTTCGGTTTCAAACTTTACCAAGTTTAAATAGGTTACTTTTTTAAATGCGGCACCTTTAAAACCTGTACCTCTACCGTCAATACAAACTACAACATAACCACTTTGCGCTAACATTTGGTACCAATAATCGTTGGCACTATTCCAACTGTTTGATACAGATTGCGAACCTGGACCCGAGTATTGCGTCATAAAAAGCGGGTACTGCTTAGAGGCATCAAAATTAGCAGGCTTAAGCATCCACATATTTAAAGCATTGTCATTTACATTAATGGTACTAAATTCTTTTGTCGACAACTTATAATCTGAGAGTGTTTTAGACAAATTATTGTTGTCTTTAATAGACTTGATTAAATCTCCAGAAGATGCATTGTGCAACGTATATGTTGTTGGCGTGCTTGCGTTGGAAAATGTATTTATAAAATATGAAAAATTGGCACTAAAAGATGCGCTATTTGTACCATTATTATTTGTTAATCGGGTTTTACTGCGCCCATTTAATTTTATGCGATATACATCACGATTTATAGAGCCGTTTTCTGTAGATTGATAAAAAATGGCATTAGCATCTTCGTTATAGCCATAGTACTTGGTAACTTCCCAATTCCCTTTAGTGACTTGATTTTTTAAATCTCCAGTTTTAGAGTAATGGTAAATATGGTTGTAGCCATCGGTTTCGCTTGTCCAAATAAAACTATTGTCTTTTAAAAACGTTAAATCATCTGTAACTTCAACGTACGCTTTATCAGTTTCTGCTAATACTAATTTTGAAGTGTTTTTTTCAGTATTAATAAACCACAAATCGAGTTCGTTTTGGTGACGATTCATATACTGCGCACTTAGTATATTGGCATCGTTAGTCCATTCTATTCTGGGTATGTAATAATCTTTATATATTTTATCTACTTTAATTTCAGAAGTTTTATTAGTGTTAAAATCGTAGATATGCAGTGTTACGTCAGCGTTTTTCTCTCCAGCTTTTGGATACTTAAACACTTGTTGTGTTTGGTATAAGGCCTCGCCATAAATATCCATCGAAAATTCAGGAACATCGGTTTCATCAAAACGTATAAAGGCTATTTTATTACTAGCCGTATTCCAATCAAAAGCACGTACAAACGCAAATTCTTCTTCATACACCCAATCTGTAATACCATTAATTATCTTGTTTTTTTCACCATCAAAAGTAATTTGCTTTACAGTATTTGTTTCTAAATTTTTGATGTATAAGTTATTTTCGAAGGCATAGGCAACTTTAGTTCCGTCTGGTGAAAACGTAGCTTCTTGTATTTTTTCTTCGGAAACTTTACTAATACTTTTGGTAATTACATCATACACATAAAAATAGGCTAAAGACGAGCGCCTGTAAATGGCCTCTTCTTCGGTAGCCAATAGTAGCTTTTGTTCATCTGCACTAAAGGTATAATCTGTAAAGTAATTTAATTCTGGAATGTTTGAAGATGAGACCAAGGTTTCAACCTTTTGCAACGTTTTATATTCATAAATATCAATTGATGTGGAACGTGTTGCTCTATCAAAATTTAAAACCGAATACTTTTGGCCGTCTTTCATAGAATGTAGCACGTCCATTCCTTCTGTTCTAAAAGCACCACTCCATATGTCTTCTAGGGTAATTTTTTTAGTTTGCGCTAAGATTGATAGCGAAAATAATAGGCAAATAAGAAGTGAAAATTTTAAGTATTTCATATATATATTTCTGTGAAAATTTGCGACACACTGACTTGCATTTATAGCTGTTTTAATAAAATAAAATTACAATTTATGCTCATTTAACTATAAAAACCTCTTAAATAATAAACCAATTCCAAGTTTACTAAAAATTATGTAATTAACCGAATTAATATAGAATTTCTTAACAACAATCATGCTTTTAACAATGACTACGAATTTCATATCAAGAGTAGTATCTTTGTACTTTAAAAGCATGCAAGTATGAGCAACACTATTTCTGGGTTTTCTAAACGTTCTAAATCTGAAAAAATTGATTGGTTAGTAAACACTTATCTTCCTAATAACAAGCAAGCAAAACAGCTATTAACCCAATATTGGAATACCGATACAAAGCTACAACAACTGCATGACGAGTTTATTGAAAACACCATTACCAACTACTATTTGCCACTAGGTGTAGCTCCAAATTTTTTAATTAACAATGAGGTGTACACCATTCCTATGGCAATTGAAGAAAGTTCGGTAGTTGCTGCGGCAAGTAAGGCCGCCAAATTTTGGTTAGAACGTGGCGGCTTTAAAACCAAAGTAATTGCTACTGAAAAAATAGGACAGGTACACTTTAAATTTAACGGCAAAAAAACACATTTAGCATCTTATTTTAAATTTATAAAACCGCAATTGCTCAAAGATGCGCAACCTATAAGCGCAAACATGGAAAAACGTGGTGGTGGTATTCTAGATATTGAATTGCGCGATAAAACCACCGATATTGATGGCTATTATCAACTACATGCTACTTTTGAAACGCTAGATGCAATGGGCGCTAATTTTATTAATTCGTGTTTGGAGCAATTTGCAAAAACGTTTAAAAATGAAGCCATACATTTTGATAGATTTTCTTCTGAAGACTCGCAAATTGATATTGTAATGAGCATTCTATCCAATTATGTGCCCGAATGTTTAGTGAGAGCCGAGGTAAGTTGCCCTGTAGCACAATTAACTGAACAAAACGGCATTACTGGCGAAGCATTTGCTACAAAGTTTATTGAAGCTGTAAAAATTGCCGAAGTAGAACCTTACCGCGCTGTAACGCATAACAAAGGTATTATGAATGGTATTGATGCCGTGGTTTTAGCAACTGGTAACGATTTTAGGGCTATAGAAGCTGGTGTACACGCCTATGCCTCAAGAAACGGAACGTACAGCAGTTTATCGCATGCAGAAGTTACTGATGATGGGATTTTTAAATTTTGGATGGAAATTCCATTGGCACTCGGTACCGTAGGCGGATTAACTGGTTTACATCCTTTAGTGAAATTAAATTTAGAAATGTTAGGAAAACCATCTGCCAAAATGCTAATGCAAATTGTTGCCGTTGCAGGTTTGGCTCAAAATTTTGCCGCCTTACGCTCTTTAACAACTACGGGCATACAACAAGGCCACATGAAAATGCATTTAATGAATATATTAAATCAGTTTGAAGCAAGCCCGTCAGAAAAAGAAAACTTGGTAAACCACTTTAAGACTGAAACTGTAACACATAGTGCTGTAGTTGATGCTTTAGAAAAATTAAGGCGTTAAATTTGAAAACATACAGAAGTAACGGAAAATTATTACTAACAGGAGAATACGTAGTGCTTGATGGCGCTATATCGCTAGCTGTACCTACCCAATACGGGCAATCGCTTACCATAAAACCTATTGAAACACAGCGCTTGTATTGGAAAAGTTTTGACGATGCAGGAAATGTTTGGTTTGAAGGCGTATTTAGTTGTAATGATTTTGAAATTCTAAATCAACATCCAAATGACACTATCGCACAACGGCTAAAAGAAATACTGTTAGCAGCCAAAACGCTTAATCCAGAGTTTTTAAATACACCACACGGATTTGAAGTTGAAACACAATTAGAATTTCCAAAAAATTGGGGTTTAGGCACATCATCCACACTCATTAATAATATTGCAAATTGGGCAAATATTGATGCTTTTAAATTATTAGAACTTACATTTGGTGGTAGCGGGTACGATATTGCATGTGCGCAACATGATACCGCCATAACTTATCAGATTAATAATAAGGCACCACTTATCAATTCTGTAGGTTTTAGTCCTTCATTTAAAAACCACCTGTATTTTGTGTATCTCAATCAAAAACAAAATAGTAGAGATGGCATTGCGCATTACAAGGCCTTAACGCATGATTTAACCTCAGTAATATCTGAAATTAACAACATTACTAAACAGATGCTTACTTGCGAAGATTTAGAAACATTTAAAACGCTAATAACAACACACGAAAGCATTATTTCCAAAACCCTACAGCAAGAGACAGTAGCATCTAAGTTTTTTAATGATTTTGATGGTGCAATAAAAAGTCTTGGTGCTTGGGGAGGAGATTTTATGCTTATTGCATCTCAAGATGATCCTACTGCCTATTTTAAAAACAAAGGATTTCATACCATTATTCCTTACTCAAAAATGATACTATAAAAAAAGCCTTGGTTATACCAAGGCTTTTTTAATTTTGAGTTAGTTTTATTTAATTTACTGAATTTGAAGCTTAGCTCTATTATCTTCAATATCTGCAGCCTCTTTTAAAGCATTATATAGTTTAGAACCTACAATACTAGATTTTTGATTCTCTACTCTATTTGCGAAAGATTGGTAATTATCTAACGCTACAGCTGGTGTTTTTTTAGTGACTTGTACCATGTAAACACCTCTTTCTCCAGCTATAAGCTGTGACGTTTCTCCTTCTTCTAAAGCAAATGCAGCACCAACAACTAATGGTTCTTTACCAGCACCCGAAAGCGTTGGGTTTTTCATATTTACAGCTAAAGCAGTTCTTACTGTAGTACCTTCGGCAGTAGCAAGGTCTTCTATAGTGTTCGCGCTAATGCGTTCTTTAATTAATGCCGCTTTACGCTCTTTACGTATTTTAGGTAAAACTGTTGCAGAGGCATCTTCTACAGCCATTAAACCTGCTTCGTTTTTTGCTACTAATTGTGCAATAGCATAACCACCTGAAATGGTAAAACGTTTAATATCGCCAACCTTAGCCTCTTCTTCAAAAGCCCATCGTACAATTGGTCTTTGGTTACCAATACCTGGAATATTTTCATCTAGTGCTTTAATACCGTTTACAGGACGCACTGTGTAGTTATTAGATTTAGCAACGTCTTCAAAATCACCTTTAGCTGCAGCAATTTCAAAATTTGATGCATCTCTAAATACTGTATTTATTGTTTGCTCTGATGGTTCAATTTTTCTTGCAATTGTACCCAATTTAACAGCTTTCTTTTTATCGGTTAAGCCTTCAATTTCAACAATATGAAAACCAAACATTGTTTTAACTACATCCATATCACCAACTCTCCCATTGAATTCAAAATCATTAAACTCTGTTACCATAGTACCGTAAGGATGCCAGTCGTAACGTCCTTCTTTATCAACACTACCTCTATCAGAAGAAAACGCTTTAACAAGTTCAGGGAATTTAGATTTATTACGTTTTAAAACCTTTAGTAAACTATCAGCAGTAACTTTTGCTTGTGCTTCAGTGCGTTCCGCTGGAGCTCCACCTGAAGTTTGAGCACCAATAAATGGAATTAATATGTGTCGCACTTTCGCAGAATCGGCAACGCGCTTAGTTTCTATTAATTTTGTTAACTTAAACAAGTTACCCTCTTTATACGGCCCATAAGTTTCGCCTTCACTCAAACTATAAATACTGTCTGCCACTTGCGCTGGCAAACTAGATTTAAATACAAAACGGTCGTTGAATTTTACATCAGACTCTGCAATAAGGTTGATGTATTCTTCATTATTTTTTACTGTAGAAAAAGCCGCTACAACATCTGTTCTTCCATTTTCATCAACAGTTCTCACGTTTTTAAATGCATTTAACGATGTTTTAATAGCAGTTTCATCTGCTGCGGTAGCAGTTTCTTTAAACTCTACATATTTTATATCTCTAGAAGCCTCAACTTCAAAATCATTTTTATGCGCTTTGATATAGGCAGCAACATCAGATTTTGATACTGAAATTGTACTATCGGCAATTTTAGTGTAAGGCACTTGTACAAATTTAATATCTACCTTATTACCTTCTAATTGGTGCTCTAATTTACCTTCAGCTAAAGTACCAACTAAACCTGCTTTTACTAAATTTAAATAGTTTTGCTCTAATGCATTATTTGCTAAACTTTGCTCATAATTTACCCAATCTTGATAAGTTATTTGCTGTCCAGCAAAAAAACCTGGTTGGGGTGCAATGGCTTTTAAATTTGCAATAAATTCGTTTAATTTATTTTCATCAAATAAACCTGCTTCATTCAAAAATTCAGGATTTGATGCTAATGGTCCTTTTAACAAATCGCGCATTTGGTCTTTCTCAATCGATATTTCTAATTTATCGTATTGCGTTTCATATACAGCCGACCTTACTTCTTGGTTCCAAACATTATTCATTACTTGCGTGTTGGTTGCATTAGGTCCCATTCTACGCTGCATGTTCTCAACTTTTTGCAAAAAGGCATCACGTTGTATATCCTTGCCATTTATAGTTGCTATTGTATTTTGAGATCTTGCCGAAAGCGCATCGCTATTTCTAAACAAATCTGCTAACACAAAAGAAAACAATGCCAATGCAATGATTATTATTAGAAATAATGAGCGTTGTCTAATTTTATTTAAAACTGCCATCTGTTAATTATATTTTAATCTGTTAAGTTGGATTATTATTTAATTTTCGCCTCATCCTATAAAACCAAAAAAACGCCTAAAACGTTTAAAGATTGCTATTTGATGAAAATATCGTGCGCGAAAATACCATTTTCTATTCAATAATGAAAGCAGAAATATGCTTTAATTGTGTGATGAATAGCATCGCTACGCGCGGACTAATCTTCTTCAATAAGCTTTACCTCAACCAAATCGATTTTAGTATTGGATACTTCTAAAATCGTAAACTTAAATGTGTTTATGGTAATAACTTCATCTTTTTGAGGAATTTCTTCGGTATGGTTTACAATAAGCCCACCCAAAGTTTCGTAATTTTCGTCTTCAGGAAGGTTTAGTTTGTAGGTTTCATTGATGTAATCTACTTCCATTCTTGCAGAAAATTGATACGTATCGTCCTCAATTTGTGCTTCTTTTAAAACAACAGTATCGTGCTCATCCTCAATTTCTCCAAACAACTCTTCCACAATATCCTCCACCGTCATAATACCCGAAGTGCCGCCATACTCGTCTAAAACTACTGCAATACTTTTTCTTTTTTTTATGAGGATATTTAAAGCATCACTAATCAATACCGTACCTGGAACAAATTCTACAGGCAACAACATAGACTTAATAGTTTTGGGCTTTTTAAAAAGCTCAAACGAATGTACATAACCTAAAATATCATCTATAGAGTCTTTATAAACTAATATTTTGGTACAGCCAGAATCGGTAAATAAAGCACTTAGTGCTTTTATAGAGTCGTTAATATCTACAGCTATAAGTTCGGTTCTTGGCACCATAACTTCGCGTGCTTTTACTTCTGAAAATTCTAAAGCATTTTGAAATATTTGAATCTCAGAATCTACCTCATCGTGCGCTTCAACAGATTCCATTTGCTCACTAATATAATTCCCAAGTTCTACTTTTGTAAATGCCATTTGAATATTATCACCTTCGGTTTTAAAGAAGTACTTGAGTACCAAATCAGATATCCAGATTACAAAATCAGATATCCACGTAAATAGCACATAAAAGATGTATGCTGGTATTGCTAATACTTTTAAGAGTGTATTCGCATAAATTTGAAAAAAAACTTTTGGTAAAAACTCCGCGGTTAATAAAATTATAAATGTTGAAATTATAGTTTGTGATAGCAAACTCAAATCTACCAACAAATAATTCATAAATGTTGCATTTGAAGGTAACATAGATTGAAACCAGCTTACCAAAACATCGCCCATAAAAAAGCCATAAATTACCAGTGCTATATTGTTGCCAATAAGCATGGTTGTAATAAACTTTGAAGGTTTTGCCGTTAATTTTTGAAGTACTGTAGCAAGAACACCTTCTTGCTTTTTCTCAATTTCAATATGTATTTTATTTGAAGATACATACGCTATTTCCATCCCAGAAAAGAATGCTGAAAGTATTAAAGATGCTACTATAATAACAATGTATAGTGTCATGTATTAGTCTCTTTTTTCAAACTTTTTCATAAATTTTCTTCTGAAGAAAAACATAAAAATTGCTGTAACACCTAATAAGATTGACGGATAAGCAATGTCACCAGTAGCAGTGTATTTAGATATGGCATCGTATAAAAACAATGCACCAAAAACTAAGTAAGCAAATTGAAAAAACTTAGCGTATTTCATATACTGAATTTAAATTATACTGTAAAGATACTTAAAATTGAAGTGTAAAAGTAGTATATGATAGTATTGCAAGACTTTATTCATCAACAGTAATAAGCCCTGTAATTTCTAATACTTCGGCGTTTGTGAATTTTGAATTAGAATCAAAACCATTGCCATTTATTAAATCTTGTCCTGTTCTAAAGGTTACAGGTTTATTTGTAAACAACCATTCTTTTAGTTGATCGTAGTATAATTGTTCTGCATAAAGCGTGTCGTTACTATGCGTGGTAACCTTTACATTACCCTGTAAATCTATAATATTAGTTTTATCATAGATAATAGCATAATCTGAGATTACAACACTTTTTTTACCATCTTCAAAAAGCTCTAAATTTACACCTTCTGTAAACTCATTGTAAGGAAACTTTCTGTTGCTGTAGTCGAACATTTTAGGACTTTTTAAAATAGCTTGCACTTTACCAGAATCGGTATATTTTAAATTGATATTTTCTGCAACGCCAATGGGCTCGTTGTCTGAAACATCAATACCCTGAACCTTTTTAAGATTGTTATTACATGAAAAAAACATAGCCATAACTACAGTTATGACTATGTTTAAAAACTTATATTTAGATATTTTTTCTTGCATTAAACTTTTGGAACTGTTACTGTACCTCCAATCCAACAACCAATTTTAATTTGCTGTCCGCTGTTACCAGCTTGAAATATTTCGGTTTTTTGCGGTGCTTTAGCACTATAATTAGCAGCACTTTGCGCCGCAGCTTTCTTTAACGTTGGGTCTACACGAGATGCCTTTCTAGCTTCTTGGGCTGCATACCAATATACGGCTCTTTTATTAAAGTTTGTATCCCCACAGTTTTTAGCACTTGCTGCATACATTGCTGCAATTGAAAGGTGTGGACGCCCGTTTGATGGGTTTAACTTTAAAGCGTCTCTAAAGTAGTTTCTAGCTTGCCCGTATCTTCCTTTTTTCTTTAAAATTAATCCAATTCTGTTAGCTAACTTTCCTTTTTTAAAGGTATCTGTTTCTAAATCGTAAGATTGCTTTAAATATTGCTCCGCCTCAGACGTTTTTCCATTTTTAAGTAAAATAGTAGCTACGAAATACTTTGTATCTGCTGATGGTGCTGCTGCATCATATGCTTTTACCAATTTCTCGTAAAGAGGATCATCAGTACACTCTTTATTATACATTCTACTTACTGCTCTTTTTAACCAAACACCATCTGTAGCATATGCATCAAAATCTTTAGAGTATAATGGAATTAAGTTTTCACAATTTGCGCGACCTCCTAACTGTGTATCTACACTTCCTGATATTTGATCAAAAGCATTAAGGATTTGCCCATAATATTTTTGATATCTTTTATCTTTTGAAGTTAATGGCGTACCAGCTTCTTCTTTTTCAGCTAATTTATTTAACTTAACTGAAGCTATTTGTACTTCTTCTTCAATTTTTTCAACAACATCGTCGTACTTATTAAATAAATCTTTTGCTGGCTTTTTTCCTGCATCATACAACTTTACCATTAAATAAAAGTATGTGTATAAACTCTTAGGATTTTTGAACGATTTTTTATCTGCAGTATAAGCAGCATCAAAACAATCGTATAACTCAGCATCTGTTTTACCTAACACTTCTTTATTATCAAACATTAATTGACATGCCTTTGCACCATATTCCCCTTGAGGTGTTTTTGATGCAAAATGCGTCGCTCTGTCTTCCCAAAGTTTCATTAAATCGCTTATAAAACCTTTTTTCTCTTCACCTGTTGTTTTATCAATTTTATAATCTAAAATCTTCTCACCATATACATATATTGCTCTGTTAAACTTAGGGTTACTTGCCCAAAGCTCTGTAAAAGGCTTATATGCTGCCTCGTAATTCTTTGCTTTTGCATACTCAGACATGATAGACAATTTTGCCATGTCTTCTTCTTGAGATTGTGCATCTATAGTAACAAACCCAACGGATAGAAAAGCAAATAAAAATGTTAAAAGTGTAATTTTTGTTTTCATGATATTCATATTAATTCTATTAGTCATATTTTCTTTTTACAAACCATCTATCATTTAACGATAAACTAATCTGGAGATTTATAAAGTTCTCTTGTATTAAATTGTTATTGGTGGTACCTCTTTTTCCAATCTCCAATCCTACATTTGCATTAGAACCAAATTCGCCAACTGGTATACCTACTCCAAAAGATATGCCAAACTCGTTTATAGATTCAATTCCTGATGTATTTTCTATGATAAGCCCAGTTCTTTCTGATCTAAAACCTGCTCTATACACTAATCTTTTAAAGTAACCTGAAAATGAATTATATTCTGGTATGTAAAACCCACCTAAAGAGAATCTATAACCATCTTCAAAATTTGATGCTACACTACTAGAATTTTGACTATAAAATGGATTATTGAAATCTCCTGTTTTTTGAGACTCATACTCTGCACCAAAAAACCACTTTCTGGCTACACCAATTCCTGCACCTAATGAAAATTTAGAGGGTAGAATCAAATCGGTTTCATCTAGTCCTTGAGCCACTAAATCTGTATCTATACTATTAATTACTATTTCTTGACCAGAAGCACCAACATTAACTACAGCAAAGGACCTTTGGTTTTTTGAGGTCAAACTACTTTCTGGTGTAAACGTGAATGCTGTTGTTAATTCTAATGTTTTACTAAGCTTGGTTTTATAATACAATCCAAAATCAAAATTTAATCCACTTAAATCTGAACGGTTATTTTCTCTAGATTGTGCAACCAATGGTGCGCCGTCGTTATCAAATCGAAATTCGATAGCACTATTTTGTATGTTTCCAAAATTATATTGTGTATTCACGCCAATACTAAAATTATCACTTATGCTATAAGCAAAACCCAAAAAGGCTTTATTTACGCCACCTTCACCATTAAATCTGTTAGTGATTTGCTCTTGATCATTTTCAGACTCTAACTTGTATCCCACAGCAGTGTATGGTAAAAGTCCTAAACCTACCCCAAATTTACCAACAGGGAAATTAAGCGCTAAATAATCAAATGAAGTAGAAGATACATTGGCTTTTTCAGTATCGGTTTTTAAAGTAGCACTAGAATAACTACCGCCTACGGCGTACTTAACAGGCCTGTTTTCTTTATTAAAACTTAATAGATTTGGCCCTGTAAATGCAGCTGGATTTCGTAGATTTATATGAATACTATCTCTAAAAATACTTAAACCACCCATACTCCTATTTTCTACCGTACCTCTAAATTTTAGGCTTCCAATGCCATAAAATGAATAAGGAGATGCAACGCCTTCTTGAGCGTGAGAAGAGAGCGCAAAAATAACTACAAAAACTACTATAAGTTTTTTTATCATTAGTTTGAATTAAATTTCAAAATATAGTTTAAACCTTCCAAAAGAAAATTGGAGTTGGCAAATATGCTACTTTTTAATTGTTTTGACAAAAATTTGGCATCACCTCCTGTTAAAATAACTGTTAAATCAGGATATTCTTCTTTATAATTTTCAATAGCGCCATCAATTTCATTTAACACACCATTAACCACACCAGAATGTATGGAGTTTACTGTTGAAGTGCCTAAAATATGCTGTGGCACTTTGGTTTTTAACAACGGTAAATTTGCTGTTAAATTATGTAACGCTTTGTAACGCATTCTAATTCCGGGCGAAATTGCACCGCCAAGGTATACGTTGATATCTGTAATAAAATCGAATGTAATACAAGTGCCTGCATCAATAATTAACACATTATTTTTAGAATAATGATATACTGAAGCACTTACTAAGGCTATTCTATCTATGCCAAGAGTTTTGGGTGTATCGTAGTTATTTTTAAAAGGCACATGTGTTTCATCATCAAGTTGCAAGAGGTTTATTTCCTTTTTAATAGCTGCAATTTGATGATTTTCTAAGCGCCCGACAGAAGACACAATACCTTGTGTAAGTTTAGGATAATCGTGTTTTAGTTTTAGAATTTCATCTACGGTATCTGCTAATTCTACTACTTTTTTAAACACCAATGTTTCGGATTCAAAAATAGCGAGTTTCACAAATGTGTTACCAACATCAATTATTAAATTCATTTTAGATTGCAAAAGTGTAAAACTACAAAACCAAGTGAATTAATATGTTAACTATATTATAATTATTGAATTAGAAAATAAGCCATCTTTTTTCCATTTTTATTTTGGCAAATAATAAAATTGAATATATATTTGCATCCGCTTTGGCGAGGTACCTTAGCTCAGTTGGTAGAGCAAAGGACTGAAAATCCTTGTGTCCCTGGTTCGATTCCTGGAGGTACCACTTTTAAAGTTTATAAAACCTTAACTGATAATTCAGTTGAGGTTTTTTTTTATTTTAAAAACTTACTGCTGTTTCTTGATGGTTATTTTTATTTAACCAATTACTGTTTTTTGTTAAATAAAAACCCCTAAAAATACTGCCCAATACCAAACACAAACCCTTGTGTGGCATCCCTTGTTATGCCATAGCCAAAGTCTAGCCTAAAGATGGCATTGTATATTTTTTTATGCATAAACCTAAACCCAACGCCTGGATAAACTCTAATATTTTGTGATTCTCCAAAATCACCAAAATCGCCACCAGGGTTTCGCCATGAACCCGCATCAATAAAAACGTTGCTTTGAAGTGCATACCAACTTTTATCTAATAATGTGTATCTGTACTCGGTATTTAGCACTAAAACGCCAGTACCCCTATCTATAACATTACCTACACCTCTTATATTTAAGTTATTATCAACCGAAAAAGGTGCAAACGGTGTATCATCATTTGTTGATAATCCTGCTCTTAGTCTATTAGCCCAATTGCCACGTTCTCCTACACGTTTAAAATAGAAAAAATCGCCCCAGCCAATAAAAAAGTCAGGAAGAATAGCGTTTGTAGAGGTTACGTATTGAAAATTAAATAAACTTCTAAAACCTGAGACGTATTGAAAATGATAATCTAGCGCGTTAAACTCATAAATACCTTTAACCAACCACTTTTTTACACGTAAAGCCAATGGTACATCTGGACTAATTTCTCCAGAGCGGTACTGATAATCTTCAATAAAATAATTTAAGCCTAACTCTAAACGGTTGTAAAAATTAAATTGATACAAGCCTAAAACCTCGTAAGAGGTATTATTATATTTATAATCTGAAGACGAGTTATTAAAAAATACAGGTTCTAATGTTGTTAAATCTTGATAATTTACAGCTAAACCCAAATGTTTAGAAAATAAAAAAGGAGCTTTTAAATTTAATGCATAACTATCAAAAATGTCTTTTTGATAAAATCCGCCAAATGCTATATTTCTTCCAAAAAGATTATATTCATTTAATCCTAAACGGTACGCAAATTCATCATCATTTGTTGTAAAAATATTGGCAGTTGGTATTAAAGTAAAGTTTTCTTCTATATTATAAAATACGTTGTATTTATTATCTTCAGAATGAAATACTTGATAATACGCATGAGCCACCGAGGGCAAACGTTTTAACCTAATAATATCTTGTTCTATTAGTGTAGAATCTAAAACAGCACCTGCTTTGACATCAGAAATTCGTTTTACAAAAGACGCTTTTAACTTTTTATTTCCTTGAACTTTTAAATCGTAAACCGTATCGGTTTGACAAAAAGTATTAAGACAATAACATAAAAGAAAAAAGGTAATTATTTTTTTAGGCATTTAAGGCATGCATTAAGGTGCTATAAAAGTAATGCAATAATTTTAAAAATATTGTCCAATACCAAATACAATTCCGTTTGTAGCCTCATTTCCTATACCAAAACCGTAATCTAACCTAAATACGGCATTAAAAATACGCTTATGGATAAATCGTATGCCTAAACCTGGGTATACGCGAAGTGTACTTCCATCGAACAATTCACCTATATTGCCTCCAGGATTTCGCCATGTTCCTGCATCTAAAAACGCATTACTTTGTAACACAAACCATCCTTTTTCATATAATGTTTGCCTGTACTCTGTATTAAGTACAATGGCAGCAGTACCCCTATCTATAGTATTACCAACACCACGAATATTTAATTGATTATCTAGAGCAAAGGGCGCAAACGGTGTATTATCATTTGATGCGTATGCCAAACGCAATCTGTTTGCCCAATTGCCTCGCGCTCCAACACGTTTAAAATACTCAAAGTCGTTTCTGCCAATAAAAAAATTGGTCAGCAAATCGTTTTCGCCCTCAGAGCCAGTAACAAATCTGTAATTAAACAAACTTCTAAACCCTTCTTGATATTGGTAAAAAATATTAATGTTATTATATTCGTACTCTCCAACAATGGCTAGTTTATCTGCACCCAATTGAAATGGGATACCGTTAGGCACGTCGCCTTCTATAAAATCATAATTCTCTCTAGATACATTAACGCCAAGTTCTAACCGGTTATTAAAATTGGGTTCGTACATTACACTGATTTGAAATGCCTTAGTATCAAACTTATAATTCACATCTTGATCATTATCAAAAAAAACAGGTTCTTGCGACACAATGTTTTGATAATTTACACCAATACCTAGCTTACGCGTAAACAGGTTGGGTGCTTCCCAAAATACGCCATACGAATCAAAAACATCTTTACTATAAAACCCTCCAATGAGTTGATTTCTTCCTAAAAAATTAAAATCGAATAAAGATATACGATAGGCAAACTCATCATTATTATCTGTAAAAATATTGAGCCCTGGTATTATGGCAAAATTCTCTTCTATAGTATACGTTAATTGATAGTTACCATCATTTGTTACTTCAATTTTAGATGTAGCATTAGCTACTGATGGTAATAATTTTAAACGCCTAACATCTGATGCTATTCTAGCGGTATCTAAAACAGTACCTTCTTTAACAAAGGCAAATCGTTTTATAAAGGATGTTCTGGTTCTTTTATTACCTTCTATAGTTACAGTGTTTACTACGTTATCTT
This sequence comes from uncultured Flavobacteriaceae bacterium, assembly GCA_937923515.1. Classification (GTDB taxonomy): domain Bacteria; phylum Bacteroidota; class Bacteroidia; order Flavobacteriales; family Flavobacteriaceae; genus Jejuia. The sequence continues at coordinate 7,266 of CALDUF010000052.1, read as the reverse complement.
GCGCATATAATGCCATATAACCTATTAAACATATTAGGGTGATAATTTTTCTCATTCTGCTATAAAGCTTTTATTTAACGTTACTACATTTACCCAATTATCTAAGCTTACATCCATTAAAGTAAAATTGTAAGACAGCCCCGTTTGTAATACTGGAGGCGTATTTAGGGTAATATTTAGTACTACATTATCTAATTTATAATATTGAAATTGATTTTGATTGGTGTATGTACCTGACAGTAAATTATCTTGATTGTCTGATACTACTTGAAAATAAATGGCATTATCTCCAGCTACATTGTCTTGCCATGAAAAAATAGGCATCTGCGATTGTGTTTGGTCTACAGAAACAATATCACTCCAAAGTGTAGGTTTAGAAGTTATTTTAGTTCTAATTGGATTTGAAATTTTTATTTCTCCACCAAGCTCAAACGTTACAATTATCCAGGAATCTGATGTGGCGGATTGCGAAAATCGCCTAAGCGTTCCGTTAAAAATAGGGCTACTATCTAACACTATTTGGGTGTAGTTACTAAAATCTGTTTCATCTACATTAATAGATGCCGTTTGATAAAATCTTGGATTTGTAGATGCTGGCTCTGGATAGTAAAAAGTTAGCACCTCAGCACTTAATGCATCACTTGCTGCACATGCAATAACAGCACCTGTCTCAAAACTAGCACCATTAGTATAATCTTGAAGCGTGATATTTATAGCATTATCTGTATCGTCATTACAAGACGATAAGATTAATGCACACAAAAATATGTATCCTAATGTTTTCAATACATTTTATAATATTGTTTAATTACTTGTTCTACAGGTTTATTTTGAGGCGTAAACATTGGGTTATTAGTACCGCCAACCGCATCATGATGTATAAACCATTTCCACAAAAAACCTCCTGCAAACCAATCTTCATTCCAAAACATTTCAAACAGTGCTTTGGTGGTATGTATTTGTGCTTCCATATTAATTGCAGTCATGCTTCTATCGCTTTTCCAAGGTTCCTTTCCCGCATAATCCACACTTCTATATCCAAATTCTGTAAAAAGCACAGGTTTTTTAAATGTATCAGACATTGATTTTATAATATATTTATGGGCTTTCCAGCCTTCTAAACACTCTGTAACTGTTGGTGTTTTTCTTTCACTAATAGGGAAATAAGCATCAATACCAATATAGTCTAAATCGTTCCAAAAAGGTGTTCTTTTAAACTCGTCCCAGTTTGCAGCATAGGTTAATTTTCCTTTATAAACGGTTTTGATTTTTTTTATTAAACCCAACCAATATTGTGGCCTATTTGCGATAAACTGTTCTAGTTCTGTTCCAATACAAAATATGTCGACATTTAATTGATTTGCTAACGTGGCATACTCTAAAATAAATTTGGAATAACTGTCTTCTAGCAGTTTCCAATTCGTTTCAGTTTCCATTTTTATATAACCAGTAAACTCACCATGCCACACCCAAATTTGTGGTTTAAGCATGATTTTAATATTTACTTTTTTTAACTCATTTATGTATTGTGTAGCGCCAGCAACTGTTTCTCCAAACCATTGTCTTTCTGTATTGTATATAATTTGAGGATGTGTTACATCTTTTATAAAACCAAAAGGCATTATAGCTGCATAATTGGCATGTATAGCTACTACAGGATTAATATGTTTTTGGCTTACTTTAGCATTTGCTGCTACAAAACTTACACCGTTTACTTTTTTAGGTTGCGCCGTACAACTTTGTATTAGTAGTATTAAAAAAAAGAGTCTAAAAGATATCATACATAATTACTTTTAAACCCCTAATTTACTATTAATCTTAGCTTTTATTAAAGTAGTGCTCTTAAACCAATGTTAAATGTTTAATGCCCACGATTAGCGATTGTTTAATTATTTTACAAATCGTAATCCTATGTTAAAGGTTTGACCAGTATTTGTAAATTCTGAACCCCTAAAGAAATTAGTATACAAACCCTCTATATTAAGTGTTTTACTTATTTGGTACTTTACACCTAAACCTGCAGCGGTTTGGTCTCCTTCAAAATTCCCTTCGGTAATTGCAATCAAATGAAAATGTTGTACCAGTGCTTGTATTGTAAATTTAGAATTAGGAAAATAACTTACAAATGCGCCTGGTATAAAGCGAATGCTATTGTTTGCAAAACTACCCTCAATAGTATCGCCATTGTCTGCTATTACTGCCTTTTTTCCAAAATTATACTCGGTATTTAAATCGAAAAACAACTGCCAATCTTTATTTCCACCTATTGATGTATCGTAGAAAAATCGGTTTTGCCAAGTAAAACCATCTTGATCTAGAAATACGCCTTCTTCTGATTCACTGCCAAAAGTTGGTATAAAAATAGAACTCTGTACAGAAAAATTTCCAACGTTTTTAAATGGTACCCATTTTATACTTGGTGCTATATTTGTAAGGCCGCTTCGAGCTGTACCGCGTTCGCCATCAAATTGAAATACATCAAAAACACCTCTACCGCCTATTGTGTTAGATCTAAATTCTAAAATAGCACCCAATGCTACTCTTTTATTGTTGCCAACCCCAAAAAAACCTTCTAGTGTTGATGTGAAGAAATTAATTCTGTCGATATCTTGAGCATCGCCATTTGCATCAATTTGTCTCGTACTGGTAAAAACGTTATTAAACCATTTTATATCTACTTGCCCTTTACCTATTAGTTTTGAAGGTGTTAAATTTTGAATTACACTGCCTTGATCTTCTTCTTCCTGCGAAAACCCATTAAATGACATCGCTACTAATGCTACTGCTATTGCTATTATTTTTTTCATTATTTTGATTTTTGGTTATGTAACAACACTCTTGGTTATGTTATTGAGTGTTGTAGGTTATTGTTTGTTAATTAATTGATTTATTGTTTGTTAATTGTCCAATTGTAAGGAAAATATCCTACTTTCCATTTACCTTCCAATTTTTCTGTTCTGTACTTGTTTATAAAATCTATTTCGCTTTTACCATTCATGGTAAAATCCTCTTTATACCATTCCATAATTTGAGAAACTTGCACACGGTTTTTCTTAGCATTTACTGCTATAAAATTACCATTGATTGCTTTTTTAGTTTGCGCTTCTAATTGTGCATTTAAGCTATTTGGTAAGTAAGCTTTATTAATAAGTGGAGGACAACCTACTGCGCCACACACTAACACAAAGTGAAAACGTGCATCGTTAAATTGTGCTCTTAATAGTTTATGCTCTATATCGTTTAAGGTTATGCTTTTACCTGCTAAACTGTGTTTTGCTTTATCAAAAAAACCAGCATGATCTAAAGGTGATTTTGTAGGGTATTTATCAATTAATCCTTTAATAACTGATAGGTTATACGCATTAATCCAAAATGCTTGGTAGTTCTTAGCATCGCTTTTGTTTACTGTAATGCCTTCTGCAATTTTTAACAACTCATTAAGTTGTGTAGGGTCTTTATGTATATTATCGTATGCTACTTTTCCATTTGTAACATTTGCTTTAAAAAAAGCATCAGCTTTAGTAAAAAATGTATTTAAGTTTTGTGCTTGTATTGAAACACTTGCTAATATAACTGTTAGTACTACTATTATTTTTTTCATTGTATTAATATTTGATTTTTGATTCACTTACAACTAAGTCTGTTTAATTTCCACAAACTTTCAAAAAAAAGTAGAAATTTTTCACGTCTTTGGGTATTAGATTTCCTTACACAGGACAGATAATTTAAACTAATTCTAAATTAAGACAACCTGTTAAGTTATTATCTTTAGGCGCGACATAATTGGATATTGTTTGGGATTATAACTTTGTAGAAAACCTAATACATTTAAGTTATATACTAGCAATAGCTGATAAGCCCGCGTTAGGGATTGCAGCGGTAGCTTTTGGTGAGGCGTGCATCGAACCAAAACTTTTAGCGTAAAGCCCGACCACGCCCGTGGCGTGGTAACGCCCAATTAAAATTACACTAACAACCAAATTATGGAAGAACATATCGTTATTATTGGCAATGGCGTTTCTGGCGTAACTGCTGCGAGACACATTAGAAAATTGTCTGACAAAAAAATTACTATTGTTTCTGCTGAGACAGATTATTTCTTTTCCCGTACTGCACTAATGTATGTGTATATGGGACATATGAAGTTTGAACACACACAACCTTACGAAAATTGGTTTTGGAAAAAAAACCGAATTGCGCTTAAAAAAGGATTTGTAAACCAAGTAGATACTGCTGCTAAAACGTTGCATTTTGCTGAGGGCGACACGCTACAATACGATAAATTAATTATTGCAACTGGTAGTAAGCCTAATAAATTTGGCTGGCCAGGGCAAGATTTAGATGGTGTTATGGGCATGTACCACAAGCAGGATTTAGAAAGTCTAGAAAAATACGCGCCTAACAAGGAGGTTTGTAAACGCGCTGTAATAGTTGGCGGAGGTTTAATTGGTATTGAACTGGCAGAAATGCTACATTCTAGACATATACCAGTAACATTTTTGGTAAGAGAAGAAAGTTTTTGGAATGGTGTGTTACCCGCAGGTGAGAGTGCCATGATAAATCGTGAAATTATTGCTAATGGTATTGATTTGCGATTAGCGTCTAACCTAAAAGAGATTACTGCCGATGCTAACGGACAGGTAAAATCGATAATTATTCAAGAAACTGGAGAAGAAATTGCTTGCAATGTAGTTGGTTTAACTGCTGGTGTTTCGCCAAATATTGATTTTATTAAAGATTCTGATATTGAAACAGGTAGAGGCGTAAAAGTAAACCGTTATTTAGAAACCAATGTACCCGATGTTTATGCTATTGGTGATTGTGCTGAACAGTATAAAGGTATAGACCAACGCAGACCAATTGAAGCAGTGTGGTACACAGGCCGAATGATGGGTGAAACCCTAGCACAAACCATTTGTGGTAACCGGTTACAATACAAACCTGGGCATTGGTTTAACTCTGCTAAGTTTATGGATATTGAATACCAAACTTATGGCTGGGTGTGGGCACAAACTAAAGACAATGAAGCCCGTTTTTACTGGGAACATACCGATGGTAATAAGTGCATAACCCTTAATTACGATAAAACTACACGAGAATTTATTGGCATTAATACATTTGGTATTAGAATGAGACACGAGTTTTTTGATAAAATTTTAACCGAAAAACAATCTGTAGATTATGTGGTTGAACATTTAGCTGATGCTAATTTTGATCCAGAATTCTACAAGCTTCATGAACCTGCAATTGTAGCTAAATTTAATACAGAAAATAATACAAACATTAAGCTTAAGAATAAAAGCTGGAAACGCATATTTGCTTAAAAAAATAGAGACATGAATATAGTAAAACAATTAGGATTAGTCCTATTTTTAATAGGCTTAGGCATTTTTACAGCAACGCTTTTTACGGGTAATTTTAGTTTAACTGAAGCGGAGCTGAATGATTTTGTAGCATCTAAAGGCTATAAAAGTGAAATTATAAAAGCGGAACTTAAAAAGGCTACAGTAACCGATGAAGATTTGAATATTTTTGAATTTTCTAGTCGCGTTAGAAATGCCTACGCAGCATCTAACAACCACTACGACGCATTAATAGCTAAGTATGATGCTGAAAAAAATTGGGATAAAAAAGGAGAACAATTTCAATATAAAATTTACGGAAAACCGCATACTTTAAGTTATGAAATAGCCAAAAAAGCAGGCTCTGGATTTGTAAGAGACAACCCTGGTTTACTTTGGTGGCTTACTTTTGGCTTAGCTATTTTAGGGGCGTTATTATTTATACTACCAAACTTAAAATTATTGGGCAGACCAGGTATAAAACATAATGGTATTTACCATGAATCTAGTACAAACCGCGGTTGGATTGCTTGGTTAGTTTTAGTGTATTTGGTAAGCTTTTATTTGCTGCTATATTTTATGGCCGATTATGTAGTAAACTGGACTTACATTTTAGACCCCATAAGTGAGTTTTTAAATGGCGGACAAGCCAGCCAATGGTTTGTATATGGCTTTTTGTATTGTGTGATTATGATTGTTATGGCGGTACGTATGTACATAAAATACAGACATAATAAATACCAAATAATTCGTACCACTTCGGTATTATTCTTTCAAATTGTATTCGCCTTTCTTATTCCTGAGATTATGACGAGTCTAAATATGCCTGGATACGACTTTAAAAATGCATTCCCGTTAGATTACGATTTCTTTTTTGAGTGGAATTTAGACAGTTTAAGAGAAAGCGGTGCAGTAGGCCTATTTATATTAGTTTGGGGCGTTGTACTCACTATAGTTATTGTTCCTGTAATGGTGTATTTCTTTGGAAAACGCTGGTACTGTTCGTGGGTTTGCGGTTGCGGTGGTTTAGCTGAAACTTTAGGAGACCCCTACAGGCAACATTCTAACAAAAGCTTAAATGCTTGGAAATTAGAACGCTGGTTAATACATTCTGTTTTAGTGTTTTCGTTAGTAATGACACTAGTAACCTTATATTGTTATTTTTCTGGAGCAGAAGCGTTTTTAGGGATAAAATCGCAATGGATAAAAGATACATATAGCTTTTTAATTGGTGCTTGGTTTGCAGGCGTAATTGGCACTGGCTTCTATCCTATTTTTGGAAACAGAGTGTGGTGTCGTTTTGGTTGTCCGTTAGCAGCTTATCTAGGCTTGGTGCAACGTTTTAAATCTAGATTTAGAATTACTACCAACGGTGGCCAATGTATTTCATGTGGTAACTGTTCCACGTATTGCGAGCAAGGTATTGATGTACGTGCCTATGCTCAAAAAGGTGAAAACATTGTTCGCGCTAGTTGTGTAGGTTGTGGTGTATGTTCTGCTGTTTGCCCTAGAGGTGTTTTAAAATTAGAGAATGGTCCAGAAAATGGACGTATAAACTCTAAAGATATTTTACTTGGCAATGATGTAGACTTAATGGATTTAGTAAACCAAAACAAATAACACATATAATGAAATTTCCAAAATCATTGTTTATTATTATGTTATGCACCTCCTTTAGCATATATAGCCAAAAACACTATGAAAAAATACAGGGTGACAATGGCAAATTAAAAGCCGAAGGGTGGAAAAATGGCAATGACAAAACAGGATTTTGGAAATTTTATTTTGATGAAGGGCATTTAAAATCTGAAGGGTATTATAATGCTGATAAAAAAAGTAATTTTTGGAAGTTCTACCACAGTAACACCTATCTAAAATTAGAAGGGTATTTTAAAAACGGTAAGAAAGACAACTATTGGAAAAC
>CALDUF010000051.1 GCA_937923515.1 uncultured Flavobacteriaceae bacterium | reverse complement strand
GCTGTAATAAAGGCATTAGCTTGAATAACGCCTTCTACCCAACCTGGGCAACCAAAAAGTAAATCGTACGCTACGCATTTAGGACTTTTAATACGAAGTAAATGTTTTACGCGCGATGCCACACTAGGTACAGTGTCACTTTGCTGACTATCGTGCCTTACGTCACCATAATTATGAGCTACAATAATATAGTCTAGATCTTCACGGTTAATGCCCGCATTATCAATAGCTTTTTCAGCTGCAAAAGAGGCAATGTCTGAAGTGTTTAAATGGTTTTTAGCATAACGGCGTTCTTCGATACCTGTTATGGCTTTAAATTTTTTAACAATAACTTCACCTGATGCTTTAATGGCAGAACCATCGGCATTTAAAAATTCGTGATTATGAAAATTTTCGTTTTTTTCAACGTTAGAAGGAATATAGCTTCCTGTACCAGTAATTTTAATAGTCATAGTTAGAAAAATTGCTTTTAATTATTCAATCAAAAGCAATATAATTTGTTTTAGATAAGATACATTTTTTTTTCAAATAAATTTACGATGTTCAAACCGCATTTTAAGCTTCAGCATATGCCTCTATTGGCGTACAAGTACAGATTAAATTTCTGTCACCATAGGCATCATCCACACGTCTTACAGTTGGCCAAAATTTATTTGAACGCACATATTCTAAAGGAAAAGCAGCTTTCTCTCTTGTATATGGAAAATACCATTCATCTGCTGTAATCATTTCTAATGTATGCGGTGCATTTTTTAAAACGTTATTAGGTTCACTAGCAGAAACCATGTCTATTTCATGTTTTATAGAAATCATAGCATCGCAAAACCGATCTATTTCTGCTTTACTTTCACTTTCAGTTGGTTCAATCATCATAGTGCCAGCAACAGGAAACGAAACCGTTGGTGCATGGAAACCGTAGTCCATTAAACGCTTAGCTATATCAGTAACCTCTATGCCGTTTTCTTTAAAAGGGCGACAGTCAATAATCATTTCGTGCGCTGCTCTTCCTTTTTCACCTGAATATAAGGTGTTATAATAACCTTCTAAGCGGTGCTTTATGTAATTAGCATTTAATATAGCAACTTTGGTAGATTCTGTTAAGCCTTGAGCGCCTAACATTTTTATATAACCATACGATATTAAACATGCTAATGCAGAACCAAATGGTGCTGCTGAAATTGCAGTAATGGCATCTTTTCCTCCAGTTTTAATTATGGGGTTACCTGGTAAAAATGGTGCTAATTGTTTTGCAACGCATATTGGGCCAACGCCAGGGCCACCACCGCCATGAGGAATAGCAAACGTTTTATGGAGGTTGAGGTGGCAAACATCTGCGCCAATATTTCCTGGGTTTGTTAAACCTACTTGGGCATTCATATTTGCACCATCCATATATACTTGCCCACCGTTATCGTGTATAATTTTGGTGATTTCTTTAATAGCAGATTCGTAAACACCGTGTGTTGATGGATAGGTTACCATTAAGGCAGATAAATTGTCTTTATGCAGTGTTGCTTTTTCGCGTAAATCTTCCACATCAATATTACCTTCTTCTGTAGCTTTAGTAACAACTACCTTCATACCGGCCATAACAGCACTTGCTGGGTTTGTACCATGTGCAGACGACGGAATTAAGCAAATATTTCTATGATGATCTCCACGAGATTCATGATACGCTTTTATAACCATAAGGCCAGCAAACTCACCTTGTGCTCCAGAGTTTGGCTGTAACGATGTTGCTGCAAAACCTGTAATTTCAGTAAGCTGATCTTCTAGTGCTTTTAAAACCTCAAGATAACCTTTAGCCTGTTTTAATGGTACAAAAGGATGAATATTAGCCCATTTAAAAATACTTAATGGCAACATTTCTGAAGCTGCATTAAGTTTCATGGTACAAGACCCTAAGGATATCATGGAATGATTTAATGCCAAATCTTTACGCTCTAAAGATTTGATGTAACGCATTAATTCGGTTTCAGAATGATAGGTGTTAAAAACATCTTGAGTTAAAAACTCTGAAGTTCTAGATACGTTTACAGCAATGTTGTTAGCTTTAGAAACTTCTGAGATTTCAATAGGTGCTTTTCCTGCGGCCTCTGCAAAAATTGAAATTAAATAATTAATGTCTCTAATAGATGTTGTTTCATTAATAGAAATGGTAACCGTATTTTTATCAGGATACCATAAATTTACTTTCTTTTCAGAAGCAATTTTTCTAATCTTTTTAGCTTTTGTTTGAATTTGAAGTGTGTCAAAAAATGATGCATTTACCTGTTCAAATCCATACGACTGTAAAACTTCTGCTAGTTTTGAAGCTTTATTATGCACTTTATTAGCAATAAATTGAAGTCCTTTTGGGCCGTGATATACGGCATACATACTTGCCATAACAGCCAATAGTACTTGGGCCGTACAAATATTTGATGTTGCCTTGTCGCGTTTAATATGTTGCTCCCGCGTTTGTAATGCCATACGTAAAGCGCGTTTACCATCAGTATCCTTAGTTACTCCAATAATACGACCAGGAATATCACGCTTATACGCTTCTTTAGTTGCAAAATATGCAGCGTGCGGGCCACCATAGCCCATAGGTATGCCAAAACGTTGTGTTGTGCCCACAACAACATCAGCTCCAAATTTACCTGGAGCTTCAAGTTTTACTAAGCTTAAAATATCAGCAGCTACGGCTACTTTAATTTCAGCGGCGTTTGCCTGTTCTATAAATGTTTTAATATCTGTAATTTGTCCGTTCTTTCCTGGGTATTGTAAAATGGCACCAAAAAATTCCGAAGAAAAATCAAAAGCATCTTCTTTCCCCACAACTAGCTCAATACCAATAGGTGTAGCTCTAGTTTGTAAAAGCGATAATGTTTGCGGCAAAATAAGTTCTGAAACAAAAAACTTATTGATGCCTGCTTTTTTTTGAGGGCGACTTCTTACTGCAAATAATAAACTCATGGCTTCTGCTGCTGCAGTACTTTCGTCTAAAAGTGATGCGTTTGCCAGTTCCATACCAGTTAAATCGGTTACCATGGTTTGGAAATTTAAAAGTGCCTCAAGTCTACCTTGTGCAATTTCAGCTTGGTAAGGGGTATAGGCTGTGTACCAACCTGGATTTTCCAAGATATTTCTTTGGATAACAGCTGGCATCACAGTAGGATGATAGCCTAAACCTATATATGTTTTTCGGGCTTTATTTTTTTTAGACAGTTCGTGAATATGTAATAAATACTCATATTCTGTCATCGGCTCTTCTAAATTTAAGCCATTTTTTAAACGAATATCATCAGGAATTGTTTCGTTTATAAGTTCATCTACAGTGGTTACACCTATAGTATCTAACATTAATTTTTGGTCGTTTTCACGCGGACCAATATGTCGTAAAGCAAAAGCATTAGTATTCATTCAAAGCAAAATTTATTAGTGAAACTTTTATTTTGAAACGCTGTTTTGCAATGTATTCAAAATAGTAAGTTGAACTAATCCCGCTTTTAAGCAGGATCTTATGTTTAATACATTTTATTACATAATTTGCAAAATTAGTGAAAATCTGAAAGGTTTTATTTGAGAAAATCGAAAGTTTTTAACCATAAACCACACTTATTAACACATTGCTTATTTTTACAAAATGAAAGTGTTGCAACAGCTTTTTAATTTTTACCTAAACGCTAGTGTTCACGTAGCATTATCGGTATATGCGCTAACGTATATTACCTTAATAGCATTCGGAATTACTTACCACGAAGCTGTTTTATATTTTGTGTTTTATGCCACCATAACAGGCTATAATTTTGTGAAGTATTTTGGGTTAGCCAAATTTCATCATAGAAGTTTGGCGGCTTGGTTAAAAGCAATTCAAATATTCTCGCTAATATGCTTTGTGTTAATGTGTTATTATGCATACCAATTACCTTTAAAAATACTGAGTTACATTTTGGTTTTTGGTGTAATTACCTTTTTTTATGCTATACCATTTTTACCAAAGCGGCTATTTATAGATAAGCATCACAACCTGAGAAGTATTGCGGGTTTAAAAGTTTATGTAATTGCTTTGGTTTGGACAGGAGTAACAGTGTTTTTGCCAATTTTAAGTAATAATAAACCTATAAATACAGATGTGCTAATTACAGCAACTCAACGTTTTATGTTCGTAGTACTGTTAATGTTACCTTTTGAGATTAGAGATTTAAAATATGATAGTTTAAAACTATCAACAATACCGCAAAAAATAGGTGTTATAGCCACCAAAATTATCGGTGGCGTATTAGCAGCTTTTATTTTTTTGTTAGAATTTTTTAAAGACGAAGTATTAGAAACATACATCCTATCGCTAGCAATGATACTAATAGTTACAGTGCTTTTTGTAATGTTCTCTACAGTACACCAACGCAAATATTACAGTGCGTTCTGGGTAGAAATAATTCCTGTAATTTGGCTAATATTACTTAAAATACTGTAATTAACTACTTTTGCTTTGTTCCTGTTTTAAAGCCTCTTCAAATTTATTTTTAAAGTTGCTTTTAATATCAGGTTCTAAACTAATAACTTTACTATTATCGTTAGTAGAAGCTTTCATCATTTTACTAAGCTTAGTATTGCTAGCTGTATAATTTCTACATGCTTTACAATATATAAGGTGTATATTTAATTTTATCATTTCCCATAAAGACGCTTCTTTGTATTGATTTTTATCACATACATGATTTGCCTCATCGCAGGGTATAAATATTTTATTTTTCTTACTCATAACTTAAAACCAATTTTCTTTTAAGCAATCTGCCATAGCTGTTCTTGCTCTATGGATAATTACCCATAGGTTAGACGCTGTAATGTTTAGTTCATTACAAATTACTTCAGTTTCATAATTTAAAACCGTTTTCATTCTAAAAATCTCTGCTTGCTTAATAGGTAATTTGTCTAGGCAATTTTGTATAGCACTACCAAGCTCATTGTTTTGTATATTATCTTCAGCAGTTTTGTCATAAGGGTCGGCAACGCGTTCTTCCAACCAATCGCCTTCACTTTCAGAATCATTATAATTAATTCTAACTTCGGCTTTACCTTTATTAGAATTTATTTTACGGTAATGATCAATAATTTTACGTTTAAGTATGGAAATCAACCAAGTACGCTCACTTGCTTCACCTTTAAAATTTTTCATAGACTTTAATCCAGCAAAAAAGGTTTCCTGTACCAAATCTTGGGCAATTTCACGATCGCTAACACGTGTAATTGTATAATTAAAAAGGTAGTCAGAATAAAGGTCTATCCATTTATTCGGGTCAATTGTGTGTGTGGGCATTAGTATAGCTGTTTTTTTAAAAATCAAAAATAAGCAAAACAATTGAATTTATGTAAATGTTACATAGCACTTTACATTTTTTTTATGGCGTTACACCGCTTGGTTGCAGCGTAGGTTATTAAGTTTATAGAAATACACCCTAATCGAGCTTGTACTTTTATTCGTGCATTTCTATATTAAAGTATTAAATTCATGATCATAAATGTTGCGCTATATCTTTCTGTAAAGCCGTCTCGGGCGTGTTTGGTTACCTCTCACTAAAGTAAAATTTTTGTATTCAATTAAGGTTTGTCTTTTTTAGTAGTTCATATAAATATTGTCGCTTTGTTGTTGAGGAGTTTATTTAGCGTATCGAAATGCTCTGGAAGTACAATCCTTAGCTTAGGCTTTCTTTTTAAGATATTTTAATAAACCTTTAAGAACTACAATAGTACATCTTTATTTAATGCTTTATAACTTCGCAATGTAGATTAAACTTTAGTATTGCATTTTCTGTAAATTAGTTAAACACATTTAAGTAAAATGAATCTTAAATACCTTTTCAAACTATCCTTAATAGCATCACTTTGTTGTTTTTCACAGTATTTATATGCTCAAAATATAGAGATTAAGGGTAAAGTTATTGAAGCATCCAGTAATTTACCGCTTGCTTACGCTACTGTTGCGTTGTTTGATAGTGCAACAAAACAAACCATTACAGGTGTAATTACCGCTGATGATGGTACATTTAAAATAGAAACTGCAACTAAACAATGTTATCTACAAATAAGTTTTATGGGCTTTGTGCCTAAAACCATAACTGATTTTACTATTGTACGCGGTAAGGTGAATTTGGGCACGATAAGTCTAAAGCAAGATGCAGAACAGCTTGGAGAAATTGTGGTAGAAGCCGAGGTGTCTTCGTCTCAATTTAAATTAGACAAGCGTATTTTTAATATCGGGAAAGATTTAAGTAGTACAGGTGCTAGTGCTTTAGAGGTGCTTAATAATGTGCCATCTGTAAATGTGGATATTGAAGGCGCCATAAGCTTGCGAGGTAGCTCTGGAGTACAAGTGTTAATTAATGGAAAGCCATCAATTTTAACTGATGATGGTGGTGCTTTAGGGAGTATTACTGCAGATATGATTGATAGTATTGAAGTTATTACAAATCCATCGGCCAAATACGATGCCGAAGGCACATCAGGAATTATCAATATTGTGATAAAAAAAGATGAACGCAAAGGTATAAATGGAGCATTGAGTTTAAATACTGGAATTCCAGATAATAATAGTGTAGGTGTTAGTTTAAATAGACGGTCAGAAAAATTTAATCTATTCACACAAATGGGTTTGGGCAGGCGCGTATACCCAAGAGATTCAGAAAATACCAATGAAAATTTAGATACTGGCAATTCCATAGTTAGTGAAGGAACAGATTTAAGGGTAGAAAAGTTTTATAACATTACTTTAGGTACTGATTACTATATGAATGCCAATAATGTATTAACGCTTTCGGGTAATTTTGCTTATGAAATTGAAGACCAACCGTCAACCATAATGTTTACCGCAATTGATGCTAATAATGCAGTGACTTCAGAATGGAATCGTACCGAAACTACCGAAGCTACAAACCCCAAGTGGCAATACGAATTAGTTTATAAACGTGATTTTAAAGATCATGAGGATCACGATTTGGTATTAAGTGCTACAGGGCGTTCGTTTTCTAAAGATTTAACCTCATTATTTCAAGATGCCACTGTTTCTGGATCAAACAGAGATAATACGCAAAACACAAGAACAGATTATGGGTCTAACAACTACACCTTTAAGATAGATTATACGAAACCATTTTCTGATGTTTGGATACTCGAAACGGGTACACAATACCAAATAGACGATATTGGTAATGATTTTGAAGTGCAAAATTTGGTAAATGGCGAGTTTGAAACAGATTTAGGGCTTACCAATAATTTTAAGTTCGATCAAAAAGTATTAGGTGTTTATGCAATTGGTGGTTACGAGTTTAAGCAGTGGGGTTTAAAAGCAGGATTGCGCTTAGAGCAAACCAATTTAAAAACCACTTTAGTAAATACAAACGTAGCAAACTCACAACAGTACACAAATGTGTTTCCTAGCATTCATACCTCTTATAAATTGTCTGACGCTGTGTCGCTGCAAGCAGGGTATTCAGCAAGAATAAATAGGCCTGGGATGAGAGAATTAAATCCGTTTTTTAATATTCGAAATAATTTTAATATCCGCCAAGGTAATCCAAATCTTTTACCAGAGTTTACAGACTCTTACGAAATCACCAGCATTTTTGACGTTGGAAAAACAAGTTTAAATTTTGGTGCATATTACCGATACACAACCGATGTTATTGAGCGTATTTCTACCTTTAATGATAATGTAAATACTAGCATGCCCGAAAATGTTGGTACAAATAGTGTATTGGGTATAGAGTTTAATACTAAATACAAGCCTGCAACTTGGTTAACCCTTAATGTAGATTTTAACTACAATCAATTTGATAGAAAAGGAACTTTTATGTCCTCGGTTTTCGATTTTAGAGGCAACCAATGGGGCTCAAAACTTATGGCGAAATTTGATCTGCCTGCCGATATAGATTTAGAAGCTGTTGGAAACCATAGGTCAAGAGTTAAAACCGTACAAGGTGTAAGAAGTGCTAATACGTTTTTAGATATTGGTGTGCGCAAAAAAATACTTAAAGATAAAGGCGTTATTAATTTAAGTATAAGAGATGTATTTGCGTCTCGGTTTTTCGAAACGTTTATTGCAAACCAAAACTCAAGAGCCTCAAGTTTTAGTCAGCGCGGTAGGTTTGTAGCTATTGGCTTTAGTTACGGTTTTGGTAAAGGCGAAGCTATGGAGTATTCTGGAGGTAAACGCCGATAAAGTAGTTTTTTAACGCTGTTATTCTAGCGCAATACTATCAATTAAAAGCGTAAAAGGTTCTGCTGTTTTATTGCCAAATAAAAACCCAAGTTCTGCAATAGTGGTTTCAGAAAAATTAGAGCGTTTTAAATGTTTACCTCTAAATTTAGGTTGCAACGCTTTTAAGTTAATTGTAATGGTTTCCCAATCACCAGTAGTACTAAAATGGGTGACGTAGGAATGTTTGTCGTTACCATCAGCTTTAATTCTAAATTGATACCGTTTACCATCACCTTTAAGGTGTAATGTTACTTTGGTAAAATCTTCAACATCTATGTTTTCTGCACGATACCGCACTGATGAAAACCCACCATTATTATCTAAAGATATTTCGCCATAAAATTTACCATAACCATCATCATTAATTTTAAAATGTCCTGAAGATTTACCGCCCATAACAACATCGTCAATTATAATCCAATGGTTTGTATTGGCTGAGGTTTTAAAATCTATTATGGTTTTTTGTTTCATGGTTTTTTTGATTAAAATTGATATTCGTTGTATGAGATGTCTTGAAGCTGTTTGTCCAAAATAGTCTTACTTAGGCGAAGTCCTTTTGAATTTTCGATTTTGATTATTGATGTTTGTATGTGTTTTAAATCGTATCATAAAGTAAATATATTTTAGTTGAATACCAAAGTCTGTTCTACATTAATACAGTCTTAAATATGTTAGTCGTTTTATTATGTTTAAAATCCTTCACTAAGTGAATCATTATCTAAAATTTTTACAAAACCACTCCAAAACCTACAATTTGTAAATAAAACCACTGTTAATAACATCATTTTAAATAGTTAAAAAACTATTCACCAATAACTATTTTAATTTCGTAAATTTGCCTGCGTTTATAAGCGCAACATGACGACCAAGACTAAGTACATTTTCGTAACCGGAGGGGTTACATCTTCACTAGGAAAAGGCATAATCGCCGCATCTTTAGCCAAACTTTTACAAGCACAAGGGTATAGGGTTACTATTCAAAAATTAGATCCTTATATTAATGTAGATCCAGGAACTTTAAATCCTTACGAACATGGCGAATGCTACGTAACCGAGGATGGTGCTGAAACCGACTTAGATCTAGGGCATTACGAACGTTTTTTAAATGTACCTACCAGTCAAGCCAACAACGTTACCACAGGGCGTATTTACCAAAGCGTAATTCAAAAAGAGCGCGAAGGCAAATTTTTGGGTAAAACAGTACAGGTGGTACCACATATTACTAACGAAATTAAGCGACGTGTACAGCTACTTGGGCAGTCTGGAGATTTTGATATTGTAATTACCGAAATAGGAGGAACTGTAGGTGATATAGAGTCTTTACCTTACATAGAGGCAGTACGCCAATTGCGTTGGGATTTGGGCGAACATAACGGTTTAGTGATTCACTTAACCTTAGTGCCTTACCTATCTGCAGCTGGAGAATTAAAAACAAAACCTACGCAACACAGTGTAAAAACACTCATGGAAAGTGGTGTGCAAGCCGATATTTTGGTGTGTAGAACAGAGCACGACTTACCAAAGGATTTACGTAGAAAATTAGCCTTATTTTGTAATGTAACTACAGATTCTGTTATTCAATCTATTGATGCATCAACCATTTACGATGTGCCAAATCTCATGTTAAAAGAAGGGCTAGACAAAGTAGTATTACAAAAGCTAGATTTAGAAAGCACCAAACCAAATTTAGAAAACTGGAATAAATTTGTACACCGTTATAAAAATCCAAAATCTGAGATTAATATTGGTTTAATTGGTAAATATGTAGAGTTGCAAGATTCTTACAAATCTATTTTAGAAGCTTTAATTCATGCAGGAGCAGAAAACGAAGTAAAGGTAAATGTAGAGTCTGTACATTCAGAATATTTAAACGACGAAAATGCAGGTTTAATGCTTGGGCATTTACATGGCGTTTTAGTTGCACCTGGTTTTGGAGAGCGTGGTATAGAAGGTAAAATTTCGGCAGTAAAACATGTTAGAGAGCAAAACATTCCGTTTTTAGGAATTTGTTTAGGGATGCAAATGGCAGTTATAGAATTTGCACGTAATGTATTGAATTTGCAAAATGCTAATTCTACCGAAATGGATCCTGATACGTTGCATCCAGTAATAGATTTAATGGAAGAGCAAAAAACCATTACTAACAAAGGCGGTACTATGCGTTTAGGTGCTTGGGATTGTGCACTAATGCCTGGAAGTAAAATTGCAAAAATTTATAAAAAAGAGCATATTAGTGAGCGCCACCGCCATCGTTACGAATTTAATAGCGATTACAGGTATCAAATTGAAAAAGGCGGCATGTTGGCAACAGGTTTAAACCCAAAAACGGAATTGGTAGAAATTGTTGAGATTTCAGACCACCCGTGGTTTGTAGGTGTGCAGTATCATCCAGAATATAAAAGTACAGTAGCTAACCCGCATCCATTATTTGTGGGGTTCGTAAAAGCAGCATTAAAGCATAAAAATTCTAAATAAGTGCCATTGTGACATTTTGTTGTACATTGGACAGCTTTTTGACAATCAAAAATCATTCTTTACCAACAAGATGTTTAATATAAAATTATGGAAGAAAAGAAGTTAGATATTAACTCAATTATAGGCTTTGTTCTCATTTTTGCTATCATGATTTACATGTTTTGGCAAAATAAGCCAACACCAGAAGAATTAGAAGCTCAAGAAAAAGCAAAACAAGAACAGGTAGCGGCACAAGAAAAAGCTAAAGTTGATAATCAAACTCTAGTAACTACGCCAAACGATTATACGCCTGCTAAAGATTTAGATTCTTTAGGTTTAGTACAACTAAAAAATAAATTAGGCATTTTAGCCTACTCTGAAACCTTAGCCACAGGAAAAAACGAAACAGAAGTTGAGACCGATGTTTTTAAGCTTAAGTTTAATCATAGAGGTGGTTATTTATCTGAAGTAAAATTAAAACAATTTGTAGATTATGACTCTGTGCCTATTTACATCGTAAAAGATAACAACGCGCTTTTTAATTTAGGTTTTGGTACAACTGATAGTAGAGTTATTAATACAAAAGAACGCTATTTTCAACCAACAGTGTCAAAAAATGGAGAGAATACCATTGTTTCCATGAAATTTAAAGTTTCTGAAAGCAAGTTTTTAGAGTATAGATACGAGCTAAAACCAGCAGATTACATGATTGATTTTAGTGTGAAATCTCAAGGTTTTGGTGATGTGATAAATAGTTCTCAAGCTATTAATTTAGATTGGAAATTAAAAGGCTATCGCCATGCCAAAAGTATTTCATACGAAAACAGATATACCGATATTCATTACGAACACGATGGTGGAAACGCCGATTATACTGGCGCACGCGATGGTGATGATGATTTAAATGATGTGGCTTGGATAGGGTATAAGCAACACTTTTTCTCTTCGGTGTTACTAACAGATGCACCGTTTAAATCTGCAAAAATAACTACTGAAAATTTAGTAGAAGACGAGGAGATCGATACGGTTTACACTAAAATGTTTACTTCTAAAATTCCGTTAGCATTAAAAGGTGGTGAAATAAACGAATCTATGGATTGGTACATAGGTCCTAATGATTTTGAAGTTTTAAACAGTTACGACAGAAATCTAGATGAAATTGTACCATTTGGTTGGGGTATTTTTGGTTTGATAAACCGCTATATATTCATGCCGTTATTTGGCTTTTTAGGAGGGTTTTTACCTTACGGAATTGCTATTGTAGTCATGACGATTTTGGTGAAAATTCTATTGTCTTTTGTGCAATACAAGCAGTTTCTGTCTCAGGCAAAAATGAAAATTTTAAAGCCAGAGCTCGATGCCATTAGAGAAAAGTACAAGGATAATAAAATGAAAGCGCAGCAAGAAACCATGGCGCTACAAACTAAGGCAGGCGCAAGCCCTCTAGCTGGATGTTTGCCAGCTTTAATACAATTGCCAGTGTTTTATGCATTGTTTCAATTTTTCCCATCTGCTTTCGATTTACGTCAAAAAAGCTTCTTATGGGCAGAAGATTTATCATCGTATGATACCGTTGCCAACTTACCATTTAACATTCCGTTTTACGGCAGCCACGTAAGTTTATTTCCTATACTTGCAGCAGTTGCTATTTTCTTTTACATGCGATTAACAACAGGGCAAAATATCCAATCGCAACCACAACAAGAGGGTATGCCAGATATGGGGAAAATGATGAAATATATGATGTATTTTTCACCGTTAATGATGTTGTTTTTCTTTAATAATTATGCCTCTGGATTGAGTTTGTATTACTTTATATCTAATGTAATTAGTATTGGAATTATTCTAGTAATAAAGAATTATATTTTAGATGAAGATAAAATTCATGCGCAATTGCAGGAGAATAAAAAGAAGCCTAAAAAGCAAAGTAAGTTTCAAGCTAAAATGAAACAAATGATGGAGCAGGCAGAACAGCAAAAGCAAATGCAACAAAAACGAAAAAAATAAAAGATTTCAATTTTAAAAAAGCTGCCTAATGGCAGCTTTTTTTTATAACAAAACAGAGTATTCTACGTTAAAAAATTAGCATTATAAACCTGATGTAAAAATGAAACAATTAATAGTTATATGTTTTTTGATAAGTGGTTTAAGTATTTTAAATGCCCAAACACTTAATCAGTTTAACGAAAGTGGGCAACGCGATGGCGTTTGGAAAAAATATTTTAATGGCACCAAAGTGTTGCGGTACGAAGGTAAGTTTGTTAACGGTAAAGAAGTGGGGCTATTTAAGTTTTATAAAAATATAAAGGGTGTGTCTGTTTTATCTGCAACTAGACTGTTTAACGATAGTACTACTCTAGCTCAGGTACGCTTTTTTACTTCAAAAGGAAAAGTTATTAGTGAAGGTAACATGCGACATAAAACTTATGTAGGCACCTGGAAATATTACCAAAAAGATTCTGATAAACTTTTAATATTAGAGCATTATAATACCGAAGGTAAATTAAGTGGTTTACGTTATGTGTATTACAACAATGGGCAAATAGCAGAGGAAACCAATTATAGCAACGGCCTACTAGATGGTAATGCTGTGTATTATTCTGAAAAAGGTGTTACGCTTAAAACCTTGACGTATAAAAATAATGAACTTGATGGTGTTGCTAAATTCTATGATCCAAAAGGTAATTTGTTAGCAGAGGGGCATTATAGAAAAGGTAAAAAGCATGGCGTTTGGTCTTATTATGAGAACGCCAAACTTAAGGAAACTAAAGATTTTACTGTAAAGGGTAAATACAAACCCAAAAAAAAATCCCCTTGATTTCTCAAAGGGACTCTTTTCATAGACAATTTTTTACTAACTAAAAACTTTAAAACTTGTCTATTCTAAACAAACCAAACTATATTATTGTGCTGGTAAAAGCACTTTATCTATAACATGTACAACACCATTAGTAGCATGCACATTTAACAACGTTGGTATTAAATTTGCTGGAGGTGTGCTGTTTGCAGCATCTTGTACTGTTAAGTTACCTACATCAATCCCAACATTTTGAGTATTCATCATTGTTACATCACCACTCATTAAATCACTTGAAAACACATAAGCGCTAGCTTCAACCACGTGGTGTGTTAATATTCCAGCAACTGTTTCTGGATCTGTTTCATTAATTGCTTCTTCAGTTAATCCTGCATCTAAAAATGCCGCATCTGTTGGTGCAAAAACCGTAAATGGACCATCGTCACTAAACGTATCACCCAAACCAGCTCTTTGTAAAGCAGCTGCAAGTAATGTAAATTCAGCTGGATCGCTATTTACAAATTCACCTACTATTTCGTTAATGGTTTGTGTTGGTGGTAATAAAACCCTATCAATAACATGAACCACACCGTTTGATCCTTCTATATCTGTTGCGGTAACAGTTGTAGAACCATTTAAATTTACACCATCGCCCATGTTTGATAAATAAACATCACCACCAAGCGTAGGAACAGCAACAGCAGCACCTGATGTAGTTGGTAAATCTGCAGCTCTAACAATGCCGTCAATTACATGGTATGTTAAAACAGCATCAGCACCATTAACGTCTGTAACTCCAGCAGCTTCAAAAGCAGCATTAGTTGGTGCAAATAATGTTAAACCTTCGTCGCTTGGTCCGTTTCCTAATAAAACC
Source organism: uncultured Flavobacteriaceae bacterium (assembly GCA_937923515.1). Classification (GTDB taxonomy): domain Bacteria; phylum Bacteroidota; class Bacteroidia; order Flavobacteriales; family Flavobacteriaceae; genus Jejuia. The sequence continues at coordinate 34,745 of CALDUF010000051.1, read as the reverse complement.
GATAATATATCTGTATCTGCATTTTGAACAGCAGCAATAAGAGTTGTAAATTCATTATTAAAAAAAGCAGGCGCTACAACAGTTCCAACCACGGGAGCTATTGAAGGTGGCACCATTACATCACTAATAAGGTGTACGATACCATTAGTAGCTTGTGCATCAACAACTACTATTTGTGCACCTTCTATAAAGACACCAGTATCATCCGCAGTAATTGTCGCATCTTCTCCATTAACCATTGTAATAGCTCCTGGACTAATTTGACCAGATGAGATGAAAGAGGAATTTACATGAAATTCTAAAATATTTCTAAGTACAGCTTCTGGTACATCATCAATATCATCTTGACCGATAGCTTCTAACAAATTGTCAAACGCTTCGTTTGTAGGTGCAAATACAGTAAAGTTGCCATCACCGCTCAATGTGCTTACTAAATCAGGATAATTAGTTAAAGCACTTACTAAATCTGATAATTGTGGCACTGACTGAGCTATTTCAACAATATTATTTGTTGGTACAAACGGTTGAATTTCGTCGTCATCACTACAAGATAATACAAAAATAGATGCCATGAATAGCACTATCATGTTTTTTGTTACTGTTAATGGTTTCATAGTTTTGATGATTTTAAATTTTTGTTGAACAAATTTACGTATTAATTAAACAAAAAAACAAATTTTGTTTCATAAAAAAATGTAAAAATTAAACAAAATAAGGTTTTTGTGTAGTTTAACGATGTTTTTACCTTCATTATAACGCTAACAAAATGTGTATCTTTGCAGTCTCAAAATTATCATCTATTAAAATGAAAAGAGTTGTTGTTGGGCTTTCAGGTGGTGTAGATTCTAGTGTTGCTGCTTATTTACTTAAAAAGCAAGGTTACGAAGTTATTGGCTTGTTTATGAAAAACTGGCATGACGATTCTGTAACAATCTCTAATGAGTGTCCTTGGTTAGACGATAGTAATGATGCTATGCTAGTGGCCGATAAACTGGGTATTCCTTTTCAAACGGTAGATTTAAGTGCACAATACAAAACACGTATTGTAGATTATATGTTTAAGGAATATGAAAATGGTAGAACGCCAAACCCAGATGTGTTATGTAACCGAGAGATAAAGTTTGATGTTTTTATGGATATTGCTTTAGAGCTTGGAGCAGATTTTGTTGCCACAGGTCATTATTGTAGAAAAGGAAGTGTCGATAAACAGGGTAAAACCATTTATCAGTTATTATCTGGTGTTGATACCAATAAGGACCAGTCGTATTTTTTATGTCAGTTATCACAATCACAATTATCTAAAGCTTTATTTCCGATAGGTGAATTAACAAAACCTGAGGTTAGAGCTATAGCTACATCATTAGATTTAGTTACTGCTGAAAAAAAAGACTCTCAAGGGCTCTGTTTTATAGGTAAAGTAAAGCTGCCAGATTTTTTACAACAACAGCTTAAACCCAAAGAAGGCGTTATTGTGGAAGTTGCTGAAGATGCATCTTTATATAATGATATCAAAAAGGTATTTACTTCTAAAGAAGATACACTAGAATATTTGTCTCGAAAAATTGACTATACTTTGGATACGGGTAAAATAGTAGGAAAACACCAAGGGGCACATTATTTTACCAAGGGGCAACGTAAAGGTTTAGCTGTTGGTGGCACACCAGAACCCTTGTTTGTTATAGATACTGATGTAAAAGAGAATGTTATTTATACTGGACAAGGCAAAAATCATCCAGGGTTATTTAAAAAAGCATTGTTTATTGCTAATGCCGAATTACATTGGATACGTGAAGACTTAACATTACATACTAACGATACCATGCAGGTTGCTGCACGCATACGCTATAGGCAACAACTTCAAAAAGCAACCTTATATAAAGTGGCTAATGGTTTGTATATTGAGTTTGAAGAGGCGCAGTCTGCAATAACCGAAGGACAGTTTGCAGCTTGGTATTTAGAAGACGAACTTATAGGTTCTGGAGTAATTTCGTAACTTAGTAACACACAATTTTGAGGCGATTGTAAAAACATACTCAAAATAATTAATTGTATTCATACTGTTTTATTTTGCATTTTAGATGATGAAACCATTGTGTTTAAGCATACTCATATTTTTATCTTATGTGCAATTGCATGCGCTAGAGCATGCTTGGGTGTATTTTGCCGATAAAGAAAATGTAGCTGCTTCCATAGATAACCCGGTTACTATTTTAACTCAAAAAGCAATTGATAGAAAAAATAAACATGGCGTTAGTATAGATGCGCGTGACGTTCCTGTTAGCGAAAGCTATATTACTCAAATAAAAAATGCTTCTGGAATTTCGGTACTTGCTAAATCAAAATGGTTTAATGCAGTTCACGTTACAGGAAATAAAACAAATATTGAAGCTTTAGAGCGTTTTAGTTTTGTTCTAAATATTGATTTTGCAGATACTAATTTAAACCAATCTAAAACGGCAAATAATAAAACCATAGCTAAGTTAGAAGGTAGTTTAGCAAATTTTAATTATGGTGATGCTGCCAATCAAATAGAAATGTTTAATGGAGACGAACTTCATGTTTTAGATTATACAGGATCTGGAATAACTATTGCGGTTGTTGATGCTGGTTTTCCAAATGTAAATTCAATGTCAGCTTTTCAACGCCTAAGAGATGCTGGAAATATTCATGGCACTTACAATTTTGTAAATAGAAGCGCAGATGTATATACTAACACTACAAGCAGTCATGGCACTTTGGTATTAAGTGATATGGCGGGTTATGTAGAAAATGCGTTTGTGGGTACCGCACCAGATGCCTCGTATTATTTGTTTATTACAGAAGATACTGCTAGTGAAACACCTGTGGAAGAAAGTTATTGGGTTGAAGCTGTAGAACGTGCCGATAGTTTAGGTGTAGATATTATTAATACGTCTCTTGGGTATTCTGATTTTGATGGTGCCAAATACGATTACCAACAGTCTAATATGAATGGTGCCACGGCATTTATTACAAAAGGTGCAAATATTGCTTTTGAAAAAGGATTGCTGCTAGTTACCTCGGCAGGAAATTCTGGGAGTTTTGGAGTAACAGCACCAGCAGACTCGCCCAATGTGCTTTCAGTAGGTGCTGTTGATGCTTCTGGTAACTACGTGTCTTTTAGTTCGGTTGGTACCTCATTTCAACCTACCCAAAAGCCCGATGTTGTTGCCCAAGGTGGCTTAAGCTATGTAATTACTGAGCTTGATGCTATTGGTCGCGCTAACGGAACATCATTTAGTGCTCCTATTTTGGCAGGTGGTATTGCTTGTTTATGGCAAGCACTTCCTGATATGACAAATGCTGAAATTATGCAGCTAGTAAGAACATCAGCATCACAATACAATACGCCTGATAATTTTATAGGGCATGGTATTCCAAATTTACAATTGGCATTTAGTGCTGCCGTCTCAAATACAGATATAATTGAAGACGATACTACTGTTAACGTATTTCCCAATCCTGTTAGCAATGTACTTCATATATATTTTACGTTTCAACCTGTGGAAGCCAGTATTACTATTTTTGATATGTTGGGTAAACGCATATCATCTTTTGCGATGTCTCAAAAAAATAAAATTATCAATATGGCTACGTTTTCAAAAGGTATTTATATTGTTAAAATTGAAACAGATACGCTCGTAAAGACGTTAAAACTAACAAAGCAATAATGCCAAATGCCATAACGAAACTTTTTAATATTAAACACCCTATTATTCAAGCAGGAATGGTTTGGAATAGTGGATGGCGATTAGCATCTGCAGCAAGCAATTCAGGAATTTTAGGGGTGTTAGGTGCAGGTTCTATGTATCCTGAGGTACTTCGTGAACATATTATAAAATGCAAAAAAGCTACAGATAAGCCCTTTGGGGTAAATGTGCCAATGTTATATCCAGATATTGAAAAGCTAATGGCTATTATTGTTGAGGAAGATGTGAAAATTGTATTTACATCGGCAGGAAATCCTAATACCTGGACCACCTGGTTACAAAACAAAGGCATAACCGTAGTGCATGTTGTAAGTAGCGTAAAATTTGCATTAAAAGCGCTAGAGGCTGGTGTTGATGCCATAGTTGCTGAAGGTTTTGAAGCTGGAGGACATAACGGTAGAGATGAAACTACCACGCTAACTTTACTGCCAATGGTAAGAGAAAAAATTAGCATTCCTTTAATTGCAGCCGGCGGAATAGCCACAGGAAAAGCAATGTTGGCATGTATGGTTTTAGGTGCAGATGGTGTACAAATTGGTAGTAGGTTTGTGGCTAGTGATGAAAGTTCTGCGCACCACGCATTTAAAAAAATAGTGGTAGATGCTAAAGAAGGCGATACGCAATTAACTTTAAAGGAACTAGCACCAGTAAGGTTGATAAAAAATAAATTTTACCAAGATGTTCAAGAATTATACAAAAAAGGCGCTACAATAGAAGAACTAAAAACGCTTTTGGGTAGAGCCAGAGCTAAGAAAGGTATGTTTGAAGGCGATTTAGATGAAGGTGAATTAGAAATTGGTCAGGTTTCTGGATTAATTCATGATATAAAACCTGTATCTAAAATTGTTGAAGCCATTATAAACGAGTTTGAAGCGGCCAAACAAAACATAAACAAGCTTAAAATTTAATAAAAAAGAGGGAATAGATTTCCCTCTTTTTTTGGGTAAGAAACACATTCTTTAATTCTTAAATCCCTTTGTAAAATGAAAGCTAAATGTTTCTAACACTAAATCTTACTAGGTTTAGTGATAATTACTACAAGTGTACGAATAATACTAGATTTCACCACTATGTTTTAAAGTTTTATTTTGATGTGTTAATTGAAATTTAATTCGGTAAAACTATATGTAAACTTTACATTTGTTTCATGCAATTGAAGCACTATACTAAAGAGTTTAAATACAATTGGAAACTAGCTGCACCAGTGATGTTAGGCATGCTAGGGCATACCTTTGTTAGTTTTGTGGATAATATTATGGTGGGCCAACTTGGTACGGCAGAATTAGCTGCGGTATCTTTAGGTAATAGTTTTATGTTTATAGCCATGTCTTTAGGTATAGGTTTTTCTACGGCCATAACACCATTAATAGCAGAAGCTGATGCTGCAAAAAATTTTAAAATAGGTAAATCGTATTTTAAACACGGGTTATTTCTATGTACAATTTTGGGCATATTGTTATTTGGTTTGGTGTTTTTTGCAAAACCTTTAATGTATTTAATGCAACAACCTGAAGAGGTTGTGGTATTGGCAATTCCGTATTTAGATTTGGTAGCCGTTTCGCTTATTCCCTTAATTGTATTTCAAGGCTTTAAGCAATTTAGCGATGGGTTGTCTATGACAAAGTATCCTATGTATGCCACACTGCTCGGTAACCTTGTGAATATTGGATTAAACTATCTATTGATTTTTGGCAAGTTTGGATTTCCAGAATTAGGCATTGTAGGTGCTGCTTATGGCACGTTGGCTTCTAGAATTATCATGTTAGGGTATTTGTGGTTTTTATTAAAACAAAACCATGTATCGCAACACTATGTATCACAAATAAAACTGTTTGTTTTACAAAAAACAATCCTTAAAAAAATCCTTAATTTAGGAATGCCCAGCGCAATGCAAATGTTTTTTGAAGTCGCAATTTTTACTGCAGCCATATGGTTAAGTGGCTTATTAGGAAAAAATCCCCAAGCCGCAAATCAAATCGCATTAAATTTGGCTTCAATGACGTTTATGGTAGCCATGGGGTTGAGTGTAGCAGCTATGATTCGTGTAGGAAACCAAAAAGGATTAAAGCAATATAAAGAATTAAGACGCATTGCATTTTCAATATTTTTATTTGGGTTTTTGTTTGCCGTTAGTTTTGCACTTTTATTTTTAGTGTTTCATAAGCAATTACCTAAATTATATTTAGATCATAACGATGTGATAAATGCATTAGATAATAAAGAAGTACTAGAAATCGCATCAAAGTTATTATTAGTAGCAGCAGTGTTTCAAATAAGTGATAGTATTCAAGTTGTGTTTTTAGGGGCATTACGTGGGTTGCAAGATGTAAAAATTCCCATGCTATTTATATTCATAGCCTATTGGGTTGTTGGTTTTCCTGTGTCCTGGTTTTTAGGTAAAGCTGATGTTTATGGCAGTATTGGTATATGGATTGGGTTGCTTTCAGGACTAACAGTGGCGGCAATTTTATTGTATATTCGATTTAATTATTTAACTAAGCGGCTAATTAAGTTAGAAATCAAATAAAGTACTAAAAGTACTTAAAGTTGAAAAAGGTTACGATAACTAAAAAAACCAACTCAATTACGAATGGAAGCTAAATTACGTTTAGCCATATTTACTTCAATAGCTAAGAAATTATAACTTTGCCTAGAAAAAATTTAAGGCACTAATAACTTAAAACGCAACATGACACTCCCAAAATTTATATTAGGCGACAATACAGCATATCCCAACGCTATATTTGTAATTCATACTGAATTTCCACGATTTATTATCAATCTAGAAAATGATGAGGTAGAATGGTTTGAAGATTTTGATGCAGAAGACGAAAAGGAATTAGAGCATGAAACCGAAAATGCCATAAAAGACGCAACCGCATTTTATGATGCTGAAATTGCTAAATACGACGAATAGCTTTTTGTATGATTGATACACTACTAGAATACGATACAGATTTATTTTTGGTTTTAAATACGCTTGGCTCTGAAACTTGGGATGCGCTTTGGTTAACAATAACCAACAAATTTTTTTTCGGGCCAGTTTTAGGTGTGATACTTATATATTGCTTTCAAAAGCAATTTGGATGGAAAGCTGTAATGCTACTCATGTTGGTTTGCGCTCTTATGATAACATTTACTGATCAAATTACAAATGTGTTTAAACGCGGTTTTGCAAGACCTAGACCTTGTGGAAATCTTGATATAGTTGATCAACTGCGATTTATAGCAGTAAGATGTGGTAAATACGGTTTCTTTTCGGGGCACTCATCAAACTCTATGGCTGTTGCTATGTTTGGAGGGTTATTGCTTAAACCGTATTATAAAAAGCTTGTATATATATTAGTGTTAATTAGTCTAATTGTGGCCTATAGTAGAATTTATTTAGGCGTGCATTATCCGTTAGATATTGTTTGCGGATTAACCTTTGGTGCCATTTCTGGATTTATATTTTATAAGTTGGCGCAGTATCTTTTAAAGCGATTTGTTATTAAGATTCAAAATTAATTCTGCAGCGGCAAACGGTGTAGCTTGATTACTTTCCACCAACAATAACTGTTTCTCTAATTCCTTTTTGATATCAGGACGATTAAAAAAATCAGATTTTAAACGATTTTCTATGGTTTGAATGAGCCAAAATTTATTTTGGTCGTTTCGTTTCTTATCAAAAAAACTATTGCTTTTGGTTAGCGTTATATAGTCTGAAATAAGTGCCCAAATATCGGTAATACCTTTATGTTGTAAAGCACTGCATGATGAAACTTTAGGCGACCATCCAGATGCTTTTTTAGGGTAGAGATGCAATGCTCTATTAAATTCTAACATCGCTAATTTTGCTGCCTTTTGGTTGTCACCATCTGCTTTATTGATGGCTATGGCGTCTGCCATTTCAATAATACCACGCTTAATACCTTGTAGCTCATCGCCAGCACCAGCTAGTTTTAGTAATAAAAAAAAGTCTACCATACTGTGAACAGCAGTTTCACTTTGTCCAACGCCCACTGTTTCAATAAGGATAATATTAAAACCAGCAGCTTCACACAGCATAATGGTTTCTCTAGTTTTTCGAGCTACACCACCAAGAGAATTACCTGAGGCCGATGGCCGTATATACGCATTTTTATCATTAACCAAAGCTTCCATTCTCGTTTTGTCTCCAAGAATACTGCCTTTGGTAACAGAGCTGCTAGGGTCTATAGCTAAAACGGCAACACGTTTGCCTTGGGCGGTTGCATGCTTACCAAAGGCTTCTATAAAGGTGCTTTTACCAACACCTGGCACGCCTGTAATGCCTATGCGTATAGATTTATTTGCATGTGGTAGGCATTGTTTTAAAATTTGATTTGCCTGCTGTTGGTGCTGCGGGTTGGTACTTTCTATTATTGTAATGGCGCGACTTAAATCTGTAATATTTTTATTTAAAAGTCCTTTAACTAAGGCGTCTGTATTACGTGTTTTTGCGCGTTTAGATTTAAATTTGGCTGTAGAAGCAGGATTGATAATTTCTGAATTAGAAACCCCATCTGTAGTTTTTAAAGCTGTTTTTTTCTTGTGTGTCACAATTATACCAATGTGTCTCTAAGATAGTATTTTATTTAGATTCCTGTTTTCACGGGAATGACAAATTATTGATTACGTTGCTGAACAACGTAAAGTTCTTTACAATTAACGCAAGGGTACTTTTATACGAACATCATCCCAAGCCATAGTTAAAAACAACTTATCTGTAGAGTTATCGAAAGCAATCGTAAATTGCTCAACGGTAGTGTTTAGGTACTCAACAGGCGCGTTGTAATTTACAACATCAAAATCTGGTTCTCTTAAGGGTTTATGTGTTATTTGATCTACACCCCAAGGGTATTGTTTTGCATTGAATATCACTGTCCACGTAGTATCGTTAGGAATCGTCCACAAGGTGTACTTTCCTGCTGGTAGTGTGTTTTCGGCTATTTTAAGTGCTGTGTTGGTTTCGAATGTTGTGGCTTCGTTGGCACCAGTTCGCCAAACTTCGTTATAAGGTACTAAGGCTCCAAATACGGTTCTTCCACGTTTTGATGGTCTATTGTAAAACACGTTCAACTTTAAATCGTCTACTTTAAAGGCTACACTTTTTTTAGGACTTTTACGTTTTTGTAAACCCTCGTTAAAGTAAGAATAGGCTGTAATACCAATTGCAGCTAAAAATAATACTAAAATAATACGCTTTAAAACAGTATTCATGAATGTGTGGGGTTTTGCGCAGCAAATATACTTTATGCCTTAGTATTGGTAAAGTAGAAACGGTAATTTGTTTCGATTTGTTGTATTATAGTTTTGGTGCCCACTAGAAAAAATAAAATATATCTTGAAGCATAAAACGAGTGTTAGCAAATTGGCTTCCGTTTAGAATAGAAGCGGTATCCTTTTGTTTTTTCGTGTAGAGAAAGTAATATTTAAATTAAAGGAGAAGGTATCAACGTAAACTAATGGCTGTTTAGGAATGACAAAAACAAAAGACCTACCTTCAGTCAGGCAGTTGTAGCGTATAGATCTACAGTAGCGATCCTACAAGGTTTCTTTAAGCCTTTTAGGACTTAGCGCAGGTAATGCATAGAGAATTATTTAAAAAAAAATAAAAGTTTTTGCAACACTTTATGATTTGATTCGTCTTTTAAGTGAACCAATCAAGAAAACCAAAAGTATAACATGTTTCAAGTTGACATTATTGAACAATGTAAACAGAACAATCGTAAGGCGCAAATGCAGTTGTACAACCAGTACTGCAACGGTATGTACATTGTGGCGAAGCGGTTTTTGAAAGATGCACAAGAGGCTGAAGATGTGGTGCAGGAGGCGTTTATTAAGGCGTTTTCTAAGCTACACCAATATAAGGCTGAGGTAACTTTTGGGGCTTGGTTAAAACGTATTGTGGTTAATAAAAGTATTGACGTTCTGAAATCAAAAAAACAACAGTTAGTAGAACTAGAAGAGGTGCACCTTAAAGTTGTTGATACGGCACATAACGACAAATGGTTGGTAGATGAAACAATAACAGTAAATGATGTTAAACAGGCAATTAATCGACTGTCTGAAAAATATCAATATGTAGTAATGTTATATTTAATTGAAGGGTATGACCATAAGGAAATATCAGAAATATTAAGTATTACTGAAGTAGCCTCCAGAACACAATTATCTAGGGGTAAAGTAAAATTACAAGAACTATTAAAAGCAGCACATAATGGCACGGGATATTAGAGATTTATTTAAACAAGCGCAAGTAATTCATGAAGATATGCCAAACAATCACGAAGCACGTTTTCTTGAAAAACTTGAAATTGCGCTACCTGAAGCGCAACCAACATCAAAAGTTAATTGGTTAAATATTGCAGCCAGTGTGGTGGTATTAATAGGGTTGAGTTTTGGTGCTTATAAATTTATAACACCCGATAGAGCTGTTGATGTAGCTGATAATACAATTCCGCTTAATGGTGGTGCTTTAGGAAAGGTATCTCCAGATTTAAAAAAAGTGGAAGATTATTATTTGGCTAGTATACATTTAGAATTGTCTAAAATGAAACCCACTGCCGAAACAAAAGTTGTGTTTGATGGATATCTGGAGCAGCTTAATACGCTAGACCAAGAATATAAAACACTGTCTCTAGAACTTACCGAAAATGGCATTACAGAGTTAACCATTACTGCATTAATAGATAATTTAAGATTTCGTTTAAACCTATTGTATCGCTTAAAAAATCAATTAAAAACCCTAGATGCTTCTAAAAATTCATCTAACGAAGCAGTACAAACTAGTTAAATAATCAAAAAATGAACAACACAATTATAAAATTTAAAATAGCACTACTTGCTTGTTTTGCCATGGTAACATTGGGAGCGCAAGAAAAAGTGACTAAAGTATCGCAAAGTTTTAACGTAGATAAAGATGTTACTATAGACTTAAATACAAGCCATTGTAATATTATTTTTGATACATGGAACAAAGGCGAAGTACAAATTGAAGCTTTTGTGGAGAGTAACGCACTCTCTAAAGAAGAGTTGGAGCATATTGCTAAAGGCTGGCAACTTGATGTTGATGGTACTACAGATTTGGTGACTATTAATACCAGAGCAAACCATTCGGTTAGCTTAAGGCATGATGATAAGAGTAATCATTATAACGAAGAGGTACAGCGTGCATTAAAAGAATTGAAATTTGAATTGGCTGATTTATCAGATATGGATTTCGATTTTAATTTTGATAATTTGCAAGTTGTAGATCTCCCAGAAATGCCCGAATTGCCGGAACTACCTGAGATGCCCGAACTACCAGAATTACCCGATGGTGTAAATACTATAGCATTTGATTATAAAGCTTACAAGAAAGATGGTGATGCGTATTTAAAAAAATGGTCTGATACATTTGAATCTAAATACGGTAAGGACTATGCCAAAAAAATGGAAGCTTGGGGTGAGAGATTTGGAAAAGAATGGGGCGAGCAATTTGGTGAAAAAATGGCAGCTTGGGGCGAACGCTTTGCAGCAAAAATGGAGCGAAAAGCAGAACGTATTGTTGAAGGAAAGGAAAAACAAGCTGAATTAAGGCAGAAGGCAGCAGAAAAAAGATTTGAAATGGAAGAAAAACGCGAAGCCCTACGAGAAACGATGGCAGAAAAGCGCGCGGAACTAGCTGAAAAAAGAGCAGAACTCGCCAAAAAGCGTGAGGCATTTTCTAAACAAAGAAATCTGTTTTCTAATAAAAGCAGGCATTCGCATCTTAAAAAAACTATTATTATAAGAATGCCTAAAAAGGCAAAAATTAAGGTAGATGTTCGCCACGGCGAGCTAGAATTTGCATCAGTTTTAGATGATGTGCAAGCCGATTTATCGCATACTATATTTAAAGCAACTGGCATTAATGGAAGTAATACTTCCATTAATGCTGCTTATGCACCAGTATATGTAACTAATTGGAATTTGGGAGAATTAAACTTAAACCACGTAAAGCAAGCCGAATTAAAAACAGTAAAGCATTTGGTGCTTAACTGTACATCGTCTAACGTTAAAATAAATAATGTGGTAAGTAGTGCCATAATTGATAGTAATATAGGCGATGTTAAAATCCTAGATATCGCCGATACTTTTACCAACTTAAATTTTATTTTTCAAAACAATAAGGCTTATGTTGCAATGCCTAAAAATGTACCGTATAACATTAATTATAAAGGCAATTATTCTTACTTAGTGCATCCTGACAATACTAGTAATAAAAGTGATGTAAGCTCCTTTTCCAAGAGTAATTCAGAAAGCAACAAAACCGTTACGGTTAATGCTAAATATAGTAAAGTAATTATAGAATAATATCTCCACTATAAGTGGTGTTTTAATGAGTGCCTCAAGCGTTTTTAAAACTTCCTAAAAAGCATCAACCTTAAACTACTTCACGTTTTAGATGCTTTCTTTAATTCAAAATCAAAACGTATTACTTTAAATTTAGCTGAAAGCAATTTTGAGCTTTAAGTATAGCTTTTTTTACTTTTCTTAATGCGTATTTACAGGTAGGAGTCGTTTTTACACAAACAACATTTATAGTTAAACAGCTTGGGAGGATTTAAATTTTCTACAAATTCAAAAAACAGATGAAAATAATGCGCTACGATGATAAAGATAACCGCGCCAAATAATCAAAATGATTGCCTTCTAAAATTAATTCACATTGTAATCCAACAGTTTCGCAAGCTAGTTTTAGAGTATCAAAATCTAGGTATAGCCATTTCATCGGGTGTTCTTTTTCACCTTTATAACTTATAAAATAATCTAACTCGCCGTAGTAGCCTGCATTGGTATCAACCCACAAACCACCATCTTCATCTTCATACATATATTTTATATCAGATGAGTCAATAAGAATTTGTCCCTTAGGTTTTAGTAACGATTTTAAGTGCTGTAAGTATTTAGAAACTTTAATAAGTTCTTGAAAAATACCAGTACCATTCATAAGTAAAAGTAGCGTGTCAAACCTTTCGGCTTCATCTAAAACATCAACAACTTTAGCATGTAATACACCACGTTGTTTAGCCACTTTAATAGCACCTTTAGAAATATCAATCGCTTTTACCTCAAGGCCTTTTTGTTGCAAATACAAACTATGGTTTCCTGTACCACAACCTATATCTAAAACAGCACCTTTAGCCAATTGTAAAGCCTTTTGCTCTAGCTTGGGCATGTCATTAAAATCGCGAAACAAATAGGGAAGCGGTAATACATCTTCATCCGAAATATTGGTAGATGTTATAATATCTTCACTATAATTGCCGCTATGGTAATCTAATAAAGCTTTTCCAAAAATGTCCTTCATTGTTAGGGGTGTTATGCTATGTTTAGCGCTAAATAAGCATCTCTAAAAAAATGAGAAGCTTAGAGAGGTTACGATCGATGTTGATACTAAAATTTCTATCTGTATAAAAGGTCTAATAAAACTAAATGTCTAATTTTACAGCATGCAAGACATTATAAAGAATCTTCCAAAGCAGGCCAAAGATACACATAACGAGAACAAAAAATTCTTTGCAAAGCTTAAAAAGAAACCGCCAAAAAATTTAGATTATATAATGCAAGAACTACACGATCAAGAATTTGAACGTACAGATTGCTTAACATGTGCCAATTGCTGTAAAACTACAGGTCCATTATTTACAGATAAAGATGTGCAACGTATTTCAAAATTCTTAAAACTAAAACCACAGCAGTTTATAGATCAGTATTTGCGTGTAGACGAGGATAACGACTATGTTTTACAAAGCGTGCCTTGTACTTTTTTAGGGGCAGATAATTACTGTTCTATTTATAATGTGCGCCCTAAAGCTTGTAGAGAATTTCCGCATACTAACAGAAAAAAGTTTCAGCAGATTTCAAATCTAACATTAAAAAATGTGGCTATTTGTCCTGCGGCATACAATATTGTTGAAGCCATGAAAGCGCGTATTAAAGTTTAGTTTTAGTATCTAAAGGCATTTATTTTGTTACTATCTCTTTACAGCTTAGCGTCTTTGCGAGAGTTTTAAAGTTTAGTTATATTTAAAGAAAATTAAATTTTTGGAAAACCTACTAAACTACTTCGAAACCATTCCATCGCACCACCGTGCCGTTATTATTGTTGGTGGCTTAACATTTTTCTGGGTTGTAGAAGGCATTATGCCATTATTTGGCAAGCCCTATAAAAAATGGAAACACGCAATACCCAACATTTTCTTTACCATAACCACCATAATAGTTAATTTACCATTAGCATTTGTATTGCTAAAATCGTCCGATTGGGTTACCGCCAATGGCTTTGGTATTTTAAATTGGCTACCAGAATTACCACTTTGGTTATACGTAGTTGTAGGCTTGTTTTTAATGGATTTGGTAGGCGCGTACCTGCCGCATTTGGTAGAACACAAAGTAAAACCACTGTGGATGGTACATTTGGTACACCATACCGATCATAATGTAGATACCACAACCGCAAACCGCCATCATCCGCTAGAGAGTGTAATTCGCTACGTTTTTACCCTAATAGGGGTTTTTGTTATCGGCGCACCAATAGCTTTGGTAATGCTATATCAATCCATGTCAGTCATAGCAACGCAATTCAATCATGCAAATATCAAATTACCTAAGAAATTAGATAACATATTAAGTTATGTAATAGTATCTCCAGATATGCACAAAGTGCATCATCATTACCGATTACCTTATACCGATTCTAATTACGGTAATATCTTCTCGGTTTGGGACAGGTTGTTTGGTACGTTTATGAAACTAGACCCAGATAAAATTATTTACGGCGTAGACGTATTTCCAGATGAAACAAAAAACGGAAACATCGTAGAATTATTAAAACAGCCCTTTCAAAAGTATGACAAACCAACGCTAGATCCTTAATAGTTTTATTTGGGCGTTACCTGCGCTCATACCTACAAGGTAAAAAAACCTTGCAGGATCGCTTCGGTCGGGCTTTCACTACTCAATCCCTCCTTCGTCGGGGATTTCAAACATGCCGTTCAATCCCTAACGCAACTATCTGCCAAGGTAGTTTCAATTCAATGTTTCAACCTGTCAGTTTACGTAATTTCCTTTTTTTGGTCGAAATCAGACTGCGATAAACTCAGCAGAACTATCGAGAACTAATCGTATATCAAATACTTCGCTCTTATTTTTTTATAAGCTTCCAAATCCTCCTGCCAAGTGGCTTTAATTTCAGCTTCGGTTAAGCCCTGTTCAATCTGTTGCTGTAACAATTCGGTACCAGCGTGCGTGGTAAAATTTTTAGTGTTAAAGATTTTGGACTTATCAGTTGCATTTTTGTAAGCACTAATAACCCATTTTAGTGTCATTCCTTCAACGGATGCATCCCTTAAATCCTCACCATAGCACAAAGTATTTTTATGCTTAGGATGTTTTGCACCAAAATTAGGAACAGGCGTATATTCAAAACGCATTATCTCTTTATTTAAATAAGGCGCGCCATACCTTTGAAATTGAAACTCCGTACCACGGCCAGCATTTATAGTAGTGCCTTCAAACAAGCCTAAACTTGGGTATAATGCAATTGCTTGGTCGTTTGGTAAATTTGGTGAAGGGCGTATTGGTAAACTATAAAAAGTATCATGCGTATAGTGCTTAACAGGTATAACAGTTATATCACATTGTAAACCACCAGCTAGCCATTTTTCGCCATTAATCATTTTAGCGTATTCACCAATAGTCATACCATGCACTAAGGGAATAGGGTGCATGCCCAAAAAGCTACTGTATTTGGGTTTTAAAGTGGCCCCATCTACATAATGTCCATTAGGGTTAGGTCTATCTAAAATTAAAACAGGAATATTATGTTCTGCACAGGCCTCCATAACGTGGTGAAGCGTAGAGATATACGTGTAAAACCGAACGCCAACATCTTGAATGTCAAACACCACAATATCCAAACCCTCCAATTGCGCTTTTGTTGGTTTTTTGTTTTTACCGTGTAAGGACACAATGGGTAGTTTAGTCTTGGTATCTATACCATCTTCAACCAATTCACCAGCATCAGCTTTTCCACGAAACCCATGTTCTGGAGAAAACACTTTTTTAATGGTAATGTTTAAACTTAAAAGTGAATCTACTAGGTGTGTATAATTGCCATTGCGAGTTGTGTTTTGTAATGCGGCACTCTTGTTAAATATTACCGAAGTTTGGTTAGCAACCACACCCAAACGTTTTCCTTTTAAAAGCGGCAAATACAATGCTGTTCTGTTAGCACCAACAATAACACTTGTGTCACCCTGAACTTGTTTCAGGTCTTCTTCAATGTTCTTTACCAACCTTCCATCCTCAGTTTTCTTTACGTTTCCGCATGAAATCAGCACTAAAACCATCCCAATTATTAAAGGGAAAACTGTATTTTTGAAAAGATCTTTAAAAGTCATCACAGAAGTTTGAATTACGAGTATTTTATAGCAAAACGCATTATTGGTAGTAAAGCGTATAAAAGTAGTATTTCGGCACCAATAATAAAAATTGGTATTGCTGCTATAGCTATCGGCATGGTTGTGATGATGATTGCCATTGCAACAGGTGTAGGCTTACAAGAAAAAATACGCGATAAAGTAGTGGCGTTTAATGGGCATGCTACCATTACAAATTACGATAGTAATGCATCACAAGAAAGTGTAGTGCCAATTTCTAAAAATCAAGCTTTTTATCCTGAATTTACAGCAATAGAAGGTGTAAGCCATATACAAGCTGTAGCTACAAAATTTGGAGTAATTCGTACCGAAACCGATTTTGAAGGCGCCATTTTAAAAGGTGTGGGTAGCGATTATAATTGGAGGTATTTTAAAGAATTTTTACTTGAAGGCAGGTTACCGCTTTTTGAAAAAAAATGGAGTGAAGAGGTATTGATTTCTAAATATTTGGCCGATAGGTTGGGTTTTAAGTTAAACGATACGTTTCAAATGTATTTCTTAAAAGACGATACCGAAAAACCACCAAATATCATCAGTTTTAATATTGTTGGTATTTACAGTTCGGGGTTTCAAGATTTTGATGCACAGTATCTTATTGGTAATTTAAGACACATTCAACGTATCAACAAATGGAAAGAAGACCAAATAGGTAATTTTGAAGTGTTTATAAACAATTATGATGATATAGAACGCATGGGCGTTGCGTTATACCAAAACACACCATCAACATTAAATACATCGACTATTAACGAAAAATTTTATTCAATTATTGAATGGGTAAAAATTTTTGATACCAACATCTATGGTATTATAGGTATTATGGTTTTGGTTGCAGGTATTAACATGATAACTGCGCTGTTGGTGCTTATTTTAGAGCGCACCCAAATGATTGGTATTTTAAAAGCCTTAGGAAGCTCTAATTGGAGTATTAGAAAACTGTTTTTGTACAACGCGGCTTACTTAATTATTTTAGGCTTGTTTTGGGGTAATGTTTTAGGCTTGGGGTTTTTATTTGCGCAAAAATACTTTAAGCTTTTTCCCTTAGATCCAAGTGTGTATTATGTAACTGAAGCGCCAGTATATATTAGCTGGACCTACGTTTTGGGCTTAAACATTGGCACATTGTTGTTGTGCTTGTTAATGCTTTTATTACCATCGTATATTATTACTAAAATTTCTCCGGTTAAGGCGATTCGGTTTGAGTAGGTAATAATTTAAGTTTAGAAATTCCTTTTTTAAAAGCATCTAGAAAAACATTTAGATACATGCGATTTATTTTATAGTTATTTGCATCCATTGACTTTTTTTGTCCCCATGATTTCGATTCAATTTCATCTATGGTCGTGCCAGAATCTAAATCCGAAGCTTTAATGTTCAATGTTACTTCCACATACTCAATTTCAAGAAACCCAGTAGCACGAAACTTTTGAATACCCTCAATTAATTCAACTTCAAAATTTATATTGCTATCACTTTTTATTTTTGATTTCTCTATAATGTTTTTGAATGCTTTATCTATATCCTTAGGTGGAGGAGCAGATACTTGATCACCTTCTCCTCCAAATGTAATCTTGTTTATGTTTAGGGCTCTTGCACTTTTGCTTTTTCGTTTATCTGTAAAAGTTACAGTAAAATTATTTACGGGTGTTCTTAGGTGTTCATCTGCTATTTTTCCTTTATAAAGAGGGCCAGCTGAGGAACAACCGAAAGAAAGAAAAAGTAGTAGTAAAACTGCAATTCTTGTCATTTGTATTAAAGTTTAAATTTCTTTCAATTTATATAAAAATAGAAAACTATCAAATTTCATAGAAATAATCGTTTTTTTAGCAATTCTTTAATGACTTTTAGAAATATCATGTTTTGGGTCAATAATGTTTTGAGGATTATTAGTGATGTAATTTTAAATCCTATTCCCCATCAATATCACCAATATGATGCTCAAATGCTTTTACGGAAATTTGTATCTCTAAAATTAGTAATGATAAAGATGCTATAAGTAATAGTAGCGCAATACCAAACACCCACACCGCTATAGTTTGCTGTTCTATATAAATTAAAAACATAGTAATCACGCAGAGCAGCAGGCTACTAATACCTAAAATTTGCATAGATCTGGTAAGATATACACGCCTTTTAATATTTTGTATTTGCGCCACTAGCGTAGGGTCTTTGCTTAGTAAATATTTATCGTATAAGTTTCTAACCACTGCTGTATAAGCTAAAAACCTATTGGTATAGGCTAGCATAATTAACGAAATAGCAGAAAATAATAAGGCTGGTGTAGTAAGTGTTAATTCTTCCATAATGTATCAAAATACGCACCCCAAAGTTAATTATACTAAATGTAACATAAGAAATTAATTTTACCAGTGTTTAATATTTTGAATTGGTGTAAGATTTTATATTTTCGGGTGGTGCAAGAAGATTTTTTACATTACATCTGGAAACATAAAATGTTTACGCAAACCAATTTAAAAACGGTTAACAATGATACCGTTACAATTAGTGCTGTTGGTGAACATAATTTTAATGCTGGCCCCGATTTTTTTAATGCGAAACTTAAAATAAACGAACAGCTTTGGGCAGGTAATGTAGAAATTCATATAAAATCTTCAGATTGGTTTTTGCATAATCACGAACAAGATAAAGCTTACGATAATGTAATTCTACATGTGGTTTGGGAATACGACGCTGAGGTGTTTAGGCAAAACAATACCGAAATTCCAACATTACAGCTTAAGGATTATGTGTCTCATCTAGCGCTAAAAAAGTACACCACACTTTTTAATGCGCAACACCGTTGGATTAATTGTGAAAACGATTTTACATCGGTTGACGATTTTACCATTTCTAATTGGCTAGAGCGTTTGTATTTTGAGCGTTTAGAACGTAAATCTAACGATGTATTGGCACTATTAAAAGCTTCAAAAAACAACTGGGAAGCGGTACTATTTAAGATGCTAGCCAAAAATTTTGGCCTTAAAGTAAATGGTGAGGCATTTTCAAGTTTAGCAAATTCCTTTGATTTTTCAATCTTAAGAAAATCGCAATCAAAATTAATAACTATTGAAGCATTGTTATTTGGTCAATCTGGCTTGCTAAAGGATGCTGTAGAAGATGGGTATTACCAATTGCTTCAAAAGGAATACGAGTTTTTAACACAAAAATTCAGTTTAGATAATGCACATGTGGTAGCACCATCATTCTTTAGGTTACGGCCTAATAATTTTCCAACTATCAGGTTGTCGCAATTGGCAAATGTATACCATACACATCAAAATTTGTTTTCAAAAGTTATAGAGGCAAAATCTTTAGACGCTATGTATTCTATTTTTTCTGCAGAAACTTCTGCCTTTTGGGAAAATCATTATACGTTTTTAAAAACTTCAAAAGTCACTAAAAAAACGGTTTCAAAAGCATTTATAAATTTATTGATTATCAATACAATTATTCCTTTAAAATTCAGCTATGCTAAAAGTCAGGGTAAATCTACAGATAACGCTATTTTAGAATTAATTGAAGCGTTGCCAGCTGAAAAAAATAGCATTGTAAATAAATTTAATACGCTTAAAAAAGTGTCTACCCAAGCACTGCACTCTCAAGCATTACTGCAACTTAAAACTGAATATTGCGATAAAAACTATTGCTTAAAATGTGCTATAGGAAACAAACTTTTAGCGCACTAAACTTTTAAAAGATTAAACTAAAGATTACCTTGCAGGTATGAATATTTTCTACAGCATTTTTCTGTATTTACAAAAGCATGGGTACCATGTTTGCCAGCGTATTGCTGATAGATTTGGCATTCGCGCAAAGGTGGTACGTACATCGTTTATGTACATTACATTTGTTACCGTTGGTTTTGGTTTTGCCCTGTATATGTTTTTGGCATTTTGGATGCGTATTAAAGACCTAATTTACACCAAACGTTCCTCTGTTTTCGATTTATAGCCTATGAATCCTATAGTACGCCTTTTTAGATCCAGAATATACACCGCATTAGTACTATTGGTGTTTATTATGATGGTAGGCATTTTTGGTTATCGCTATATTTCAAATTACTCATGGGTTGATGCCTTGTACATGACGGTGATAACTATGACTACCGTGGGCTTTGGCGAAGTAGTACCGCTAGACGACCAGTCCAAAATTTTCACCATATTTTTAATTTTAGCAAGTGTTATTATTGTAGGATATGCCTTGTCTATAATAACAGAATATATTTTGAGTAAAAATGATGTTGAAGAATTAAAACATAAAAAGATGCAAAAAAAGATAGATGCCTACAGCGATCATGTAGTGATTTGCGGTTACGGAAGAAATGGTAAGCAAGCTGCTAGAAAGTTACAAGCGCATAACAAATCGTTTGTTGTAATCGAAAAAGATAAAGACGTAGAAGAGCGTTTAAAAAATGATGGTGTGCCTTATGTTATTGGCAATGCAAATGAGGATGAAACCTTGCTTTTAGCAGGTGTAGATAGAGCTTCTAATTTTATATCTGCGCTACCAAGCGATGCCGATAATTTGTTTGTAGTGCTCTCTACACGACAATTAAATGGTAGTATAAATATTATTAGTAGAGCATCTCAAGAGTCGTCTTACAAAAAACTAAAATTTGCAGGTGCAAATAATGTAATTTTGCCAGATAAAATAGGAGGCGATCACATGGCATCATTAGTGGTTGTACCTGGTTTAATGGAGTTTATTGATAATTTAGCCATTGTAGGAAACGCTAATATTAATATTGAAGAGGTTGCTGTAGAAAAGTTGTTTAGCAGAAACAGCAAAACCACAAGAACTATAAAGGATTTAGATTTAAGAAAAAAAACGGGCTGTACTGTTATAGGCTATAAAGACGAAAACGGTGAGTATACTGTAAATCCTGAAGCCGAATTACATTTAGCGCCAAATTCTAAAATAATTGTTTTAGGTAGACCTGAACAAATTGAAGAGCTAAATTCAGAATACGATATCGAATTAGAAGAATAGCAACTTTAATATAATATGTTTTAAAAAATCGTTTTTTTTTAGCATCTTGCTGTTTCTTATGCATATTTTTCAACAAAAACACTAACACATTTTAACTATGAAGAACTATCTTCTTTCATTTTTTACATTAGTAACACCTTTTTTAACATTTGCGCAAGATGCTGAAAAAGGCATCGATCAAGTCATAGATGAAAAATTTGGAAATGCCACAGGATGGTTTGTAGAAGCAATATTTTATCAAATACCATTTACGGATACCATAAGCGTGTATTGGGTGTTATTTCCTCTAATTATAGGTGCTATTTACTTTACCATATACTTCAATTTTATAAATTTTAGTGGTTTTGTAACTTCTATAAACATTGTAAGAGGTAAGTATGATGATTTAGAAGGACGAGAAAATAATAAGGTTGAAAAGGGCAAAACATCTTTTATTGATGATGAAGATAACCCTGATACCATTAGAGTAGAAGGGCACGATGGTGAAGTATCACACTTTCAAGCACTAACTGCCGCCTTATCAGCAACTGTTGGTTTAGGAAACATTGCAGGTGTTGCCATAGCAGTATCTATTGGTGGTGCAGGTGCAACATTTTGGATGATTATTGCTGGTTTTCTTGGTATGGCTTCAAAATTTGTAGAATGTACGCTTGGTGTAAAATATAGAGATATAGCAGAAGATGGTACTGTTTACGGTGGCCCGATGTACTATTTAACCAAAGGATTAAAATCTAAAGGTATGGGTGGTTTAGGTAAAGTATTGGCTGTATTATTTGCCATATTTGTTATTGGTGGTTCGTTTGGTGGTGGCAACATGTTTCAAGTAAATCAAGCCTTTCAATTGGTTGAGAATATCACAGGTGGCGAACAATCGTTTTTACACGGATATGGATGGGCATTCGGTTTAGTAATGGCTATTTTAGTTGGTATTGTAATTATAGGCGGTATTAAAAAAATAGCAAAAGTAACCGATAAAATTGTACCATTTATGGTAGCCATTTACGTGGCTGCTGCACTTTATGTAATTTTTTCAAACTTTAGTATGATAGGTTCTGCTTTTGCAGCAATTTGGAACGGTGCTTTTAGTCCAGAAGGTATCGCAGGTGGTGCTGTAGGAGTGTTAATTCAAGGGTTTAGGCGTGCAGCGTTTTCTAACGAAGCCGGTATAGGGTCAGCATCTATTGCACATTCCGCAGTAAAAACAAAATATGCGGCAAGCGAAGGTATGGTAGCGCTTTTAGAACCATTTATTGATACAGTTGTAGTGTGTACTATGACGGCTGTAGTTTTAATTATTACAGGTTTTGTAGATCCGTTAAACCCACCAGCTAATGATGCGCAAGCTATTTTATTAACCTCAAGTGCATTTGAGTCTTCTATCTCATGGTTTCCTTACGTATTAACAGTAGCAGTAGTGTTATTTGCTTTTAGTTCTATGATTTCATGGTCGTATTACGGGTTTCAAGGGTGGACGTATTTATTCGGAAGATCTAAAAGAACAGAGTATACTTATAAAGTTATCTTCTGTATTTTTGTGATTATCGGTGCTGCGGCAAGCTTAGGCTCTGTTATTGGTTTTTCAGATGCTATGGTATTTGCAATGATGGTACCCAATATGGTAGGACTCATTTTACTCGCACCAAAAGTAAAAGAAGAACTCAAAAAATACATGGAGGCTATTAAAAGTCTTAAAGCATAAATTACCATGCGTAATTTAAAATCCCATTTCGTATTCACTAAAGAACAACGTCATGGGATTTTTTGGTTATTATTCATCATTGTTTTGCTACAGTGTATATATTTTTTTGTAGATTTTTCTTCTGATGATGTTGTAGTGAACCCAGATGAACTTAAAGTGTATGAAGCTGAAATTGACGCATTGCGACAAGCTAAAATAGAAGAAAATAAGCCTAAAATTTATCCCTTTAATCCAAACTTTATTACAGATTATAAAGGTGCAACTTTAGGAATGAGTACTAGCGAGATTGATAGATTGCTGGCATACCGAACGCAAAATAAATGGATAAATTCTGCATTGCAATTTCAACAGGTTACTGGAGTTTCCGATAGCTTACTTGCTCAAATTTCACCATATTTTAAATTTCCAGAATGGGTTACAAATCCTAAACCAAAAGTATCACACACTAAATCTTACAGTAATAGACCAAAAACAATTGCACAAAAAACCGACTTAAATAAGGCAACAGTAACGCAACTACAACGTGTAAACGGTATTGGTAAAACCTTATCAGAACGTATTGTTAAATATCGTGAAAGCAACGGCGGGTTTATTGCCGATGTACAATTGCAAGACGTCTACGGATTGTCTCCAGAGGTAATTTTAAAAATAACTGAACATTTCACAGTAAAAACACCTAAAACAATTTCTAAAATTAATTTGAATACTGCATCGGCAGAAACACTGGTTACAATTCAGCATATTGATTATGAAGTCGCGTACAATATTATTGAATACCGTAGCCTTCATGAAGGTTTTAAAACTTTAGATGAATTATTGAAAGTAAAAGACTTTCCCACCAATAAATTAGAGATAATTAAATTATCTTTGCATATTCAATAAATGCGCACATTAAAATTTTCTATCCTTTACAAACCAAACAGGATTTTAATGTTTATTTAAAAATAAAAGTATGACAAGTATGTACTTCACTGAGGAGCACCAGCTCTTTAGAAAAAGTTTACAAGATTTTCTCAAAAAAGAAGTAGTTCCTAACATTGATACATGGGAAACATCAGGAGAAATAGATAAATCAGTTTGGTTAAAGTTTGGTGAAATGGGCTTTTTAGGTATCAACTATCCAGAAGCTTATGGCGGATTAAATTTAGACTTATTCTATACAGTAATTCTGTTAGAAGAACTTCAAAAAATTAATTCAGGAGGATTTGCAGCAGCCGTATGGGCGCATGTGTATTTAGCAATGACGCATTTAAATGCTGAAGGTGACGAAGCCATAAAGCAAAATTACCTAGTGCCAAGTATTACAGGCGAAAAAATAGGCTGCTTGTGTATTACAGAGCCTTTTGGTGGTAGCGATGTAGCGGGTATGAGAACCACAGCTGTTAAACAAGGCGATACCTATGTTATTAATGGCTCAAAAACCTTTATTACAAATGGTGTTTATAGCGATTATTTAATAATTGCAGC
Source organism: uncultured Flavobacteriaceae bacterium (assembly GCA_937923515.1). Lineage (GTDB taxonomy): Bacteria > Bacteroidota > Bacteroidia > Flavobacteriales > Flavobacteriaceae > Jejuia. The sequence continues at coordinate 10,395 of CALDUF010000051.1, read as the reverse complement.
CAAAACAAAACCAGAATTAGGAAACAAAGGCATTAGTATTTTTATAGTAGATAGAGATACACCAGGCGTATCTGCAACTAAGCTAGATAAACTTGGTTGGCGTGCCTCAGATACTGGAGAAATAGCATTTAGCGATGTTGTAATTCCTACAAGTAACCTTATGGGCGATGAAAATAAAGGCTTTGCTTATATTATGCAGCACTTTGCTTTAGAACGTTTAATTATGGGAATAAACGCCCATGCCCGCGCTGAGTTTGCCTTAGAATATGCTATGCAATACATGAGCGAGCGTACAGCATTTGGTAAAACAATCGATAAATTTCAAGCACTAAGGCACAAAATTTCAGATTTGTATGCCGATTTAGATGTTAACAAAGCTTATAACTATGCTGTAGCGAGTGCTTTAAACAAAGGCGAATATGTTGTTAAAGAAGCCACAATATCTAAACTAAAGTCTACTAAAATGGCAGACGAGGTTATCTATCACTGCCTTCAGTTTTTAGGTGGTTATGGCTATATGGAAGAGTATCCAATGGCACGACTATTTAGAGACAGCAGGTTAGGACCAATTGGTGGCGGTACATCAGAAATTCTAAGAGAAATTATCGCTAAAATCATAATAGACAAAAAAGAATACAGACCAGCTACCAAATAGTTGGTTGTGTTTTAGTGAAAATTATGTAGTTATTATTGTTAAAATCGTAATAGATAAAAAGTCATACAAGTTAACTACGAGACAGTTTTTTATAAACGGATATTTGGGCGTTACCCTTTTCGTCTAGGGATTTTATTCATGTATTTCTTTCTTACAGTGCTAAATTCATGAACATAAATGTTGTTGTATATCTTTCTAGGAAGTATAACCGAACGTGTTTGTAGATTTCTCCCTAAAATGAAACGTTTTAATTTAATTAAGGTTTCTCTTTTTAGTGCTTTACATAAAGAATGCCGCTTTTTTTGCCTAGAAGTTCATTAGTGCATTGAGTGTATCGTAAATGCTTTCTACGTGCAACTCTTAACGCAATCAACTGGCAGTAATATACTTAACTCTAAGCCTTGTTATTTTGTGCAAGTTATTAGGTAGTAACCAAATCCCTCAAAGCGGTTTCTATATTTGTGAAAGTAAACTTAAAATTATTCTGTAAGAGACGATATGGAACGACGTTTCTACTTTTTAATACTAGTTCAGTTTCTGTACCAATTATTTTAGCACCAATTTTCAATAAAGCTATTGAGTGAGCAATTCCAAAAGGAATTTTTAGTATACTTCTTAGTGTTTTCATTAAAGTTGAGTTGTCCGTAGGACTAGGAACGCTTAAGTTGAACACGCCATCAAGTTTTTTATTATCAATTAAAAATTCTACTGCTCTACTAAAATCTACTTCATGAATCCAGCTTACTTTTTGTTGACCAGACCCTTGTTTTCCTCCTAAACCAAATTTAACTAGATTTTTTAGTGGAATAAAAGCACCACCATTTTTACCAAAAACAATAGAGGTTCTTAATATTATTTTTCTTGTTTTTGGAGTTACAATTGAGTTAAAAGTAGTTTCCCACGATTTTGCAATATTCATTGAAAAGTCATTGCCAATGTCTCCATTCTCTTCCGTCATTTCTTTATTTAACGAATGTTTATAAATTGTAGCTGTAGAAGAGTTTATCCAAGTCTTCGGCGGGTTTTCGCAAAGATTAATAGCTAAACCAAGTACCTGTGTTGCATCTATTCTAGAATCATAAATCAATTTTTTATTTTCCTCAGTATATCTACAGTCAACAGATCTCCCTGTGAGATTTATAATAACTTCAGATCCTTCAATCTCGTTTGTCCATTTTCCTAAGCTTTTAGCATTCCATAAAATATCATTCTCCCTCTTTGGTGTTCTGGTTAATATTTTAACGATATAATTTCTATGGGTAAAGTGTTTTTCTAATACATTTCCAAGAAATCCACTTCCACCTGCGATTATAATTGTTTTCATTTTTTTTGAATTAAATAGGTTATATAAATAAAATAACTCGCAATAAATATTGGAATTATAAATAGAAATTCGATCACTAAAGCCTCGTTAATTGTTTGTTCTGTTTGAGAAAATAGAAATAAAATTAAAAGTGTTCCTAAAGTCGATATCCAATAATTCTTAAAGTGTCTTTTTACTTTTAAATTAAATTTTTTGATATATAACAAAAGAATCAAAGCAATTACCATTTGTTATATTCCAAGTAAAAATTGAGCATACACGCCATATGCAAAATAGTGTATAGTTAAATATGGTATTATTGTAAGTCCATAAAATAAAGAGTTTATGTAATGCAGAGCCTTCATGAATTAATGGTTTTGTATTTGATTTTCGTTATTACTGCTTTGTTGTCTAGAAATTCGTCTTCCTCTAAAGAATAAGTATAGATTTATAAATAGCATTACTCCCAGATAGATTGAGAATCCACCAATTTTTTTACTTAATATTTCAATAAGTGTTTGGTAGTTCATTCCATTACTACTGTAGTAAGAAATTTTTAAGATTAGCATAGCCCAACCTATATTTATAAGATAAAATCCTATCTCAAATAGTTTGTTGGTTGCTGTCGCAATATCTTCTTTCCCTTTAAAAATGTCTATCATAAATAACTTTCCATTTTTAAAAAGCATCTTCGATACGTAAATTGTTAGCACAATCACAATTGGTAAATAAATTAAATAGCCGATAATAATTTTTGAATTTTCCATGATTTATTGATTTAATAATTTTGATTTGACATAGTAAGTAAGACAGAGGACATTGTTGTAATGCATTACTGCCAGTCCCATGATTATAATTCCTAAATGATGGCTTAGAGCGTTCAACATTTCAGAAATTGAGTTGATTTTTTCCCAATAGGCTATACTTATAATGGCGTATCCAAGATTTAATAAATAATAACCTATTAATAGAATATTATTGATACTTTTTACAAGCAGTTTATCGTATTGAAATAAATTAAGAAGAAATATTTCTCCATTTTTATAAAATAACCAACCAACATGAATCATTATGAAGGAAATTATAGGAATATATATGACATATGATAAGATGTTATAGCTCATTTTGTGTATTTTAAACTTTCAGAAAATATTGAAAGTTGTGTTTAAAAAAATATTTTCTATTTCATTAATTTAAAAACAGACTTTGTTAACCAGTTTTGTTTTTGGTTTACAAGTTTATTCATTAAAGTATCTAAATCGTCAGTTAGGTGTTTTAATGCTCTGGTTTGTTTTATCAATTCTTTCGTTTTTTCTGTGCCGTCATCTTTAATAGTGCTTACCTCTTCCAGAACTTTTATAACAGGTTTTATTTCTCTTCGACTACGCTCTTTGGCTACTATTCTTGCCAGTTCTTGTACATCTTTTTCAGTAGTAAAAAACTCTTTGCGTTCACCGCGAACTATTTCTTTGGTTACAATACCCCAATCCATTAACTGTCGTAAATTCATACTGGTATTACCTCTAGATATCTTTAATTCTTCCATAATATCTTCCATAGATAATGGTTTTGTTGAAATAAAAAGTAACGCCTGTATCTGCGCCATCGCTTTATTGATGCCCCATAACGTACCTAAACTTCCCCAAGTACTTACAAATTTTTCTTTTGCTTCTTGATATTCCATAGCACAAATATATAAATAATTTCTAAACTTTCAATAATTATTGAAAGTTTATTTTGCTTACTTGTAATTTTCTTGTAAGACCTCACAGGTTTTTAAAACCTGTGAGGTAAGTAAATATTTTAAAGTAGATTTTTTAAACAGTTTGTTACGTACTGAATAAAAAAACAAGTATTATGTCTTTCAGAAGGAGTTAAGAACAAAGAATCTCAATTTAAAGATTCTATTTCAACAAACCAGCACGTTTTAATAAAGCTTCTGGTTTGGGTGCTTGTCCTCTAAAGCGTTTGTAAAGCGTCATTGGGTTTTCTGTACCGCCTTGGCTTAATACATTGTCTTTAAATTTATTGGCAACAGTTTTATTAAAAATACCTTTTTCTTTAAAAAATTCAAAAGCATCGGCATCTAAAACTTCTGCCCATTTATAGCTGTAATAGCCAGAGGAATACCCGCCTTGAAAAATATGTGAAAATGCTGTACTCATACAATTTTCAGCAACATCTGGGTATAATTTTGTGTTTTCAAAGGCTTTAGATTCGTATGCTTTTACATTGGTTACAGCACTTGGGTTTGTACCATGCCAACTCATATCTAATAGTCCAAAACTTAATTGTCGTAAAGTTTGCATCCCTTCATGAAACGTGGCAGATGCCTTAATTTTTTCAACTAAATCCATCGGGATGACTTCTCCTGTTTCATAATGTGTAGCAAACAACTCTAATGCTTCTTTTTCGTAACACCAGTTTTCCATAACCTGACTTGGTAATTCTACAAAATCCCAAAATACACTGGTGCCAGATAAACTAGGGTAGGTGGTATTAGCCAGCATACCATGTAGCGCATGCCCAAATTCGTGAAATAAGGTAGTAACTTCATTAAATGTTAATAGCGAAGGCTTGGTTTTAGTGGGTTTTGTAAAATTGCAAACAATGGAAATATGTGGTCTGCTATTTTCGCCATTTTTAATGTATTGTGGTTTGTATACAGTCATCCACGCGCCGTTGCGTTTTCCTGCTCTTGGAAAATAATCAGCATAAAAAATAGCTATAAAATTACCTTTAGAATCGGTTACTTTGTAAGTTAGTACATCGTCATGGTATTTATCAATAGTATCAATTTCTTCAAAATGTAAATCAAATAATTTTTCTGCTATTTTAAACGAACCATCAATTACGCTTTCTAATTTAAAATACGGTTTCAGGATTTCATCATCTAAACTGAATAGTTTTTGTTTTAATTTTTCAGAATAATAGGCACCGTCCCATTTTTGGAGTTGTTCAATACCATCTAAATCTTTTGCAAAATTTTCTAGCGTTTTAAATTCTCGTTCTGCTGCGGGTTTAGCTTTTTCTAACAAGTCGTTTGAAAACTCAAGAACAGTCTCTGGCGTTTGAGCCATACGTTCTTCTAGAACAAAATGCGCATGGGTTTTATATCCTAAAAGATTAGCGCGATTATGCCTTAATTTTACAATATCTAAAACAATATTTTGATTGTCTAAATCATCACCTTTAAACCCTTTTGCACCAGCTGCAATACTGATTTTTTTACGCAATTCGCGATTATCGGCATAGGTTACAAAGGGAATATAACTCGGGTAATCTAACGTAAATAACCAACCCTCTTTTTGTTTGCTTTCTGCCAATTGCTTTGCTGCTTCTTTTGCACCATCTGGCAAACCAGATAAGTCTGCTTCATTGGTAATTAGCATTTCAAACGCATTGGTTTCTGCTAAAACATTTTCACCAAACTTTAATTTTAATTGGCTCAATTGCTTATCTATTACTCGCAGTTTTTCTTTTTTATCTTCAGGAAGATTAGCACCATTTCTAGAAAAACCTTTGTATTTTTTATCAAGCAACGTGTGTTGTTCAATAGTTAAATTTAAGGTCGCTTTGGCGTCATATACCGCCTTAACACGTTCAAATAAATCCTTATTCAACGTAATGTCATTACTAAATTCTGAAAGTAAAGGCGAAACTTCTTGAGCGATACTTTGAATAGTTTCATTCGTTTCAGCAGAATTTAAATTAAAAAAGATACTTGAAATTCTATCTAATTTTTCTCCTGAAAATTCTAAAGCTTCAATTGTATTCTCAAAAGTAGGTGCATTTGTACTATTTGTAATAGCATCAATTTCTGCCTTGGCTTCAGCTATAGCAGTAGTAAATGCGGGCAAATAATGTGCATCTTTAATTTTTGAAAAAGGGGCTGTATTATATTTGGTTTTAAAACCGTTTGTCGATGAATATTCTATCATATTTGTAAAAAAAAGTTAAAAAATCAATAGTTGTTATGCGTGCATAATAATTTACAAATTATTATTTCATATTTTCGCACTGATTTTTCAGAGAGTTATCTTATAACTCGCAAGAATTATTGTTAATAGCTAATGAAACCTCGGCTTTTTGTCGGGGTTTCTCTATTTTAAATCTTCAGCAGACGCGTTTACTTTTGCTTTAAGCGTTTCTTTGTAAGCTATTACTTTGTCTAAAACAGTAGTATTTTGAGCACCGATAATTTGTGCTGCCAATATACCAGCGTTTTTAGCACCATTTAGAGCTACGGTAGCTACTGGCACACCTCCTGGCATTTGTAAAATGGAAAGTACAGAATCCCAACCGTCAATAGAATTGCTACTTTTTACAGGCACACCAATAACAGGAAGTGGCGATAAAGACGCTATCATCCCAGGCAAGTGTGCAGCTCCACCAGCACCAGCAATAACTACAGCAAATCCTCTTGTGTGTGCGTTTTTACCATAATCAAATAATTTTTCTGGTGTACGATGTGCTGATACAATATCAACTTCAACTTCAATATTAAAATCTTTTAAGATGTCTATGGCATCTTGCATTACAGGAAGATCACTTTTACTACCCATAATTACACCTACTTTACTCATATATTCTATTTTAAAAATCCAATAAAAGCGAATTACCCAGTTAATGGAATTTGATTTTTTAGTTTAGTGTGATTTAATCACTTATTACTTTAATCGATTTCTTAACATCTTCGGCAATACGACGTGCTTCATTTAAATCTTCATTTACAATGGTAACATGTCCCATTTTACGAAAAGGTCGGGTTTGTTTTTTACCATAAATGTGTGGTGTTACCCCATCCATAGTCATAATATTTTCTATGTTTTTATAAACCACATTACCTGTGTGCCCTTCGGCTCCAACTAAATTAACCATTACACCACCAACTTTACTATCCGTTCTGCCTAAAGGCAAATCTAAAATGGCGCGCAAATGTTGTTCAAATTGTGAGGTATAACTCGCCTCAATAGTTTGATGCCCAGAGTTGTGAGGTCTTGGCGCTACTTCATTAATTAATATGTTATCCTCTTTAGTTTGAAACATTTCAACCGCTAATAATCCAACATGATTAAAAGCTTTTGAAACATTAAGCGCAACTGCTCTAGCTTTATTAGCTACTTCATCAGAAATTCTTGCAGGACAAATAACATACTCTACCTGGTTTGCTTCTGGGTGAAATTCCATTTCTACAACAGGAAATGTTTTAATTGCTCCAGAGGCGTTTCGTGCTACAATTACTGCCAATTCATTTTTAAAAGGCACTAATGCTTCGGCAATACATTCGCCTTTGGGTAAGTTTTCTAAATCTGATACTTTACGAACAACTTTAACACCGTTGCCATCATACCCAAATTGTGCTGCTTTCCAAACAAATGGTAATTCTAAGCCACCATTTGCAATAGCATCTTCAATTTCAGATAGATAAGCAAACCTTGTAAATGGTGCAGTGGGCAACCCATTATCTACATAAAATAATTTTTGAGTTGCTTTATTTTGAATGGTGCGTAACGTATCCGAAGCAGGATACACTTTTACGCCTTCTTTTTCAAGCGTTTCTAAAGCATCTACATTTACATTCTCTATTTCAATAGTTAACACATCAACTTGCCTTCCAAAGTTATAAACGGCATCATAATCCATCAAATCTCCTAAGTGAAACGCATCACAGGCAATTTTGCAAGGTGCTGCTTCACTGGCGTCCAGCACGCAGGTATAAATGTCAAATTTTCTAGTATTATACAACAACATTTTACCTAATTGTCCGCCACCAAGGATGCCTAGTTTAAAATCAGAAGAAAAATAATTCATTATTAAAATTTAAAATATAAATTAAAGATGTACAAAAATACACTTAAATAGCAAATTGAGTAGCCAAATCGTAAATCAAAACATCGTAAAACGTTAATCATTTAATTATCTTTGCCTTTTTAAACTAAATTAAAGTGATAAAACTTCACGATTCATATTTTAAACCCTTTATTTCTGCCGATGCTATCGCGTTAGCAATAGAAAAAATGGTGGAAGATATAGCAAATGATATTGGAGATGAAATTCCCGTTTTTGTTGGGATTTTAAACGGCTCTTTTATGTTTGTTAGTGATTTTGTGAAGAAATACCCAAAACCTTGTGAAGTTACGTTTATAAAACTAGCGTCATACGAAGGTGTAAAATCTAGTGAAGACATACAGCGATTAATAGGTTTAACTCAAGATTTAACAGGTAGAACAGTTGTTATTCTCGAGGATATTATTGATACAGGGTCTACGTTAGAAGAGGTACATAGAATTTTTAAAAACGAAAATGTAGGCAAACTACTAATCGCTACACTTTTTTATAAGCCAGAGGCGTACAAGAAAGATTATAAACTACATTATATAGGTATAAAAATTGCTAATAAATTTATTGTAGGCTATGGTTTAGACTATGATAATTTAGGAAGAGATTTACCAGAAGTATATCAAATTAAAGACACCAAACACATGACAAATTTAGTATTATTTGGTCCTCCAGGAGCAGGTAAAGGCACACAAGCTAATTTTTTAAAGGAAAAATATAACCTTGTACATATCTCTACTGGAGACGTTTTTAGGTTTAACATTAAAAATGAAACGGCATTAGGTATGCTCGCCAAATCTTATATAGACAAAGGCGCTTTAGTTCCAGACCAAGTTACTATTGATATGTTGAATGCCGAGGTTGAAAAAAATGCTGATGCCAATGGCTTTATTTTTGATGGTTTCCCTAGAACTAATGCTCAAGCTGAAGCTTTAGATACGTTAATGGACGATAAAGATTCTCAAATTAATGCGATGATTGCTCTAGAAGTTGATGATGAGGTTTTGGTAAAACGTCTGTTAGAACGAGGTAAAACTAGTGGAAGAGCTGATGACGCTGATGAAAGCGTGATAAGAAATAGAATTGAAGTGTACTACAACGAAACAGCCATTTTAAAAGACTACTACTCAGCACAAAATAAATATTTTGGTGTTGATGGCGTAGGTAGTATTGCTGATATTACTGAGCGTTTAAGTGCTGTTATTGATAAACTATAGTCTTGTCGTTTCTGCGCCTGCACTACCCTTGTTAAAGTGAAGGAGTAATCTACTTTAAATACAATTTTAATTAAATATGTTTCCGCTTACGCGGGAATGAGAGAAATAATGACCGAAGGGAATTTTGTTGATTACGTAAAAATGTATGTTGCTTCTGGTAAAGGAGGGCAAGGTTCTGCGCACTTACATCGCGAAAAATATATTACTAAAGGTGGGCCCGATGGTGGTGATGGCGGCCGTGGCGGACACGTTATTATACGCGGAAACTCTAACCTTTGGACACTGCTACATCTTAAATTTAAAAAGCACGTACGTGCTGGTCATGGCGATAATGGCAGTAAAAGCAGAAGTACAGGTGCAGATGGCGAAGATTTTTATCTAGACGTACCCTTAGGCACCGTTGTAAGAGATACTGAAACTAACACCATTCTATTTGAAATTACAGAACACGGTGAAGAAAAAATTGTTGCAGAAGGTGGTAAAGGCGGTTTAGGTAACTGGCATTTTAAATCATCAACCAATCAAACCCCAAGATACGCGCAACCTGGTATGCCCATGCAAGAGCATTACATTACTATGGAGCTTAAAGTATTGGCAGATGTTGGTTTAGTTGGGTTTCCAAATGCGGGTAAATCTACATTGCTCTCAGTCATCACATCCGCTAAACCTAAAATTGCAGATTATGAGTTTACTACGCTTAAGCCTAATTTAGGTATTGTAGAATATCGCGATTTTCAAACGTTTGTTATGGCCGATATTCCTGGGATTATAGAAGGTGCAGCAGAAGGCAAAGGTTTAGGGCACTACTTTTTAAGGCATATAGAGCGCAACTCGATTTTGTTGTTTTTAATTCCTGCAGATGCAGATGATATTGCAAAACAATACGAAGTTTTATTAGATGAATTGCGCCGATACAACCCAGAAATGCTAGACAAAGAGCGTTTAATAGCAATTTCAAAAAGCGATATGTTAGATAGTGAGTTGCAATCAGAATTAAAACAAGAGTTAGATAAAACGCTACCAATTCCATACATGTTTATATCCTCTGTTGCGCAAAAAGGGATAACAGAACTTAAAGATACACTTTGGAAAATGCTTAACGTTTAATTCTGGGCGTTACCCCGCAAGAAAGCGTATTTGAGCTTCTTTCAGGCATTTATATTTTAAATATTTGAATTTAAGAACATAAATGCTTCGCTATATCTTTTTAAAATGCAATTATTAAGAGCTATCGATGTGGTAACCTGTTTGATTTAAGTCTTTCAATCTTTTGTTTCGTATTATTTTGAAAAGAATGCAGTTGTGATTGCTCAGGCACTTAAAGCATAAGCATTAACACGCTGCAATTTTGCTAAAAGCGTTTATTAATCCAATCTGCA
>CALDUF010000050.1 GCA_937923515.1 uncultured Flavobacteriaceae bacterium | reverse complement strand
CTACAAACGGCAAAAGCAATACAAATCCCATAATAAGTAACGTTAACATCTTTTGGTAATTTATTTAAAGTTAATAAATTTAAGTGTTTTTGGAAGAAAACATCTACTTTTGTGCTGCTACAATATTAAAATACATGAGTAAAAGTATAGTGTTAATATTCTGTTTGTTAGGCGTTTCTGTTTTTTTGCAGGCACAATCCTATATAGGCTTTAATTCTGATAATTACAGTGGTGTAAATGCGATTACCATAAACCCAGCAAATATTACAGATTCTCCATATAAACTCGATATAAATCTCACAGGATTAAGCGCATTTGCAAGTAACGATTATTATGGCGTAAATGTATTTAGTGCTTTAAAATCTGGATATAACTTTAGTGTAGAGGCTACAAAATCGCCATCAGCTTCTAATAACGCTACTGGTAATATGGATGTTTTAGGGCCTTCTATTATGTTTAATCTTAATGCTAAAAGTACGTTAGCAGTATTTACAAGAGGGCGTGTTTTTATGAATGCAAATAATATTGATGGTACCACATTAACAGCGCTAAATGATACTACTACAGACGATTTTGCGTTTACCGAAAACGATTTTAACGGTTTAGGACATGCTTGGGCAGAACTAGGGTTAACCTACGCTAGAACTATATTTAGTAACGCTAATAATAAATTAAAAGGCGGCGCCTCTATAAAATATTTAAAAGGCTTAGGAAGCGCATATGCTTTTGGTGAAAATGTAACTTTAACCTATGATGCAGATGGTACAGATTTAGGTGGCGGAGAAACTACTGGAAGTATTGCTTCTTCTGGAACATTAAATCTGGTGCGTTTTGAAGAATTTGATGCAGATAACTACGACTACAAGGCACCAAATAACGCTAGTGGTTTAGGATTTGATTTGGGCGTAACGTACGACTGGGATCCTGATGGATTTTCTGGTGCTTACGCTGGCGATTATAAAATGCGTATAGGTATTAGTGTAACAGATATTGGGTTTATTAATTATAAAAATGGGATACGAGAAGCTTACAATATAACTAATACCAATGTAAGCGAACAAGATTATGAAGATGCTGAAAGTATAGGAGCGTTTTTAAATAATTTTTATACTAGAGGCGAACTTGGTACTGGTTATAAAATTGATTTACCTTCTGCACTGCATGCAAACGTAGATTGGAATTTTAACGATAAACTGTATTTAAATGTAAATGCAGACCTTTCTCTAATGTCTAAAACTAGGATAACTGCCAACCGTATTGCAAATACTGTGTCTGTAACACCGCGGTACCAAAGTAAATGGTTTAGTTTTTATTTGCCTTTAAGTGTAGTACAAGGCAGCGGCCTTAGGTTAGGCGCGGGGTTAAGAGCAGGACCTTTGTATATTGGCTCAGGATCTTTGTTTTCTAATTTAGCTAGTGATGAGAGTAGGCAAGCAGATGTATATGCTGGTTTAAAAATTCCGTTTTATAAAAAAGATACTAAAGATACAGACGAGGATGGTATTGAAGATAAAGTAGATAATTGCCCTGAGGAATTTGGACCTGTAGAAAACAACGGTTGTCCTTGGGGAGATACTGATGAAGATGGAATTTTAGATAATGAAGATAAGTGCCCTGAAGAAGCAGGACCATTAGAAAATAGTGGATGCCCTTGGCAAGACACAGATGGCGATGGCGTATTTGATAAAGATGATGCGTGTGTTGATGAGGCGGGTACAATACCAAACAAAGGCTGTCCTGAAGGTGAAGTAACAGAAGAGGTACAATATAAATTAAACGCCTTTGCTAAGACTATTTTGTTTGATTCTGGGACTGCTACTATAAAAAATGAATCGCAAGCTGTTTTAAGAGAAATAGCTATTATTTTAAATAAATATCCAAGTGCTGGCTTTACAATTGAAGGGCATACCGATAGTTCTGGTAGTGAGGATTTAAACCAAGAACTATCAGAAACTAGAGCTAATGCTGTTAAAGCATTTTTGGTAAGCAATGGTATAGATTCAAATAGATTACTAACTGTAGGATACGGAGAAAGTAAGCCTATTTTTAGTAACAAAACACGTTACGGAAAATCTAGAAACAGAAGGGTTGAAATTAATTTAATAGATTAATTTTACTGTAATTCTGTATTTAAAAAACCAGATAAAGCCATCTTACTTAGAGGCATTTATTAGCTGGTTGTTAGGTTCTAATTGTAAAATGTTCTTTTGCCTGCTCGGTTCTAAAAAATACCATACCCCAATAAAACGTATCAATAGTTACGGTTACTTTTGGGTGTTGTTTTATGATGTTCCAAGCTGCTGTCATGCCTTTAGACCAGTAAATGTCATCAAATATAAAAACAGAATCGTTGTGAGCTTTTGGCAGTAGCATTTCAAAATAACTTAAGGTGGCATCTTTTTGATGATTACCATCAAAAAAAACCAAATCGAATTTTGAAGATTTTATTTCAGGAACTATATCTTTAAATGGTCCTATACGTGTTTGTATATTGTGTAGTTGTTGCGATTTAAATTGGGTTTTGGTATAGTTTGATAGCTCTGGACAGCCCTCAATAGTTATTATTTTAGAATTTTTTTGAGCCAATGCTAATGCTTGTGTTGCTAAGCCTAAAGATGTACCAAGTTCTAAAACGGTATTTGGTTTAAAGTAATTTGCAATTCTAAATAATAGTTTAGCATTTTTTTGTGAAGTAGCAACGTGCTTTACCATATCAGAGATTGCCCTAGATTTTGATTTTAGTGTGTTGCTTCCGGCACCAAAATCTGTAACTTCAATCTTATCGTTTATCTGTTTTAAACGTTTTCTAAAGCCTTTAATATTATGATACTGTGGGTATTTGGTTTTATCATAAAAACAGTGTGTTACCAAATTATATACAAATGGCGAATGTACACCGTGTTGGTTTGTAGATTTTAATAGGAATTTAATGTATTGTTTTACTTGGTAAAGCATACGTTTTGTTGAGCGTTCTTTGCGCTTTTGCCAGAAAATTTAATCTTCTAGTTTAGCCGAGAGTTCAAACCAGCGTTCTTCTTTAGATGCAATAGTTTCAATGATACCTTGTAATTGCTTAGAAAGCTCATTAATTTCATCTTGAGTTAAATCTGGATTGTTAAATTTAGTTTCCATTTCTTTTTTATCAAAAGCTAAGGTGTTTAGTTTGCTTTCTATATTCCGCAATTCTTTTTCTTCGTTAAAAGATAGTTTAGAGGCTTTATTTTGTTTCCAAGATTGTTTGTCTTTTTTCTCCTCAGTAGTTGCGGTGTTTGAAATTACGGGTTGGCTATCTTCATAAACTCTATAATCTGTATAATTTCCTGGAAAATCTTCAATAACACCTTCACCTTTAAACACAAATAAATGATCGATAACCTTATCCATAAAATAACGATCGTGAGTAACTACAATAACACATCCTGGAAAATCTAAAAGGAAACTTTCTAGCACATTAAGCGTTACAATGTCTAAATCGTTTGTAGGTTCATCTAAAATTAAAAAATTAGGGTTTTGTATTAAAACAGTACACAAATACAAGCGTTTGCGTTCGCCACCACTAAGTTTTTCAACAAAATCGTATTGCTTTTTTCTGCTGAATAAGAAACGCTCTAACAGTTGTTGTGCACTAATTTGACGGCCTTTTTTTAATGGAATAAAATCTCCAAATTCCTTTATAACGTCAATTACTTTTTGTTCTGGTTTTATGGTAATACCGTTCTGCGTATAATATCCAAACTTTACAGTGTCGCCTTTTACAACCTTACCAGAATCTGGTGGATCGGTTTGGGTTAAAATATTTAAAAAAGTAGTTTTTCCAGTACCGTTTTTTCCAATAATACCTACGCGTTCTCCTTTTTTAAACGTGTACTCAAAGTTATTGAGAATGGTTTTGTCTTTAAACGCTTTTGATACTTTATGAAACTCTAAAATTTTACTACCTAAACGCTCCATGTTTAATTCTAGTTGCACTTCATGGTCGTTTCTACGTTGGTGGGCGCGGTGTTTTATATCGGCAAAATCATCAATTCTAGATTTAGACTTTGTGGTTCGTGCCTTTGGTTGGCGCCGCATCCACGAGAGTTCTTTTTTAAAAAGTTGCTTTGCCTTATTGGTTTCAACAGCTTCACGTTCAATTCTGGCATTTCGTTTTTCTAGGTAATAAGAGTAGTTGCCTTTATAGCTGTATAATTCACCTTCGTCTAGTTCTATAATTTCATTACAAACACGTTCTAAAAAGTAACGATCGTGCGTTACCATAAATAATGTAATGTTTTCTTTAGCAAAAAAGTCTTCAAGCCACTCAATCATTTCTAAATCTAAATGATTGGTAGGTTCATCTAAAATTAATAAATCGGGTTTATTTATTAGCGCTTTGGCCAAAGCTAAACGTTTTTTTTGACCACCAGAGAGCGTACTTACCTTTTGGTTTAAATTTTCTAATTTTAATTTAAAGAGAATTTGTTTGTAAAGAGTTTCAAAATCCCAAGCTTGGTGACGTTCCATAGCTTCAAAAGCGGTTTGATATGTTTCGGTATCATCAGGATCTAGCAGCGCTTTTTCGTAATTCGAAATAATATTTAATATAAGATTGTCTCCTGAAAGGATGGTGTCCTCAACAGTTAAAGCATTATCAAACTTTGGATCTTGCGATAAAAACGACACTTTAATGTCTTTTCTGTAAGTAATAGTTCCAGAATCTGCAACGTCATCACCAGATAAAATATTTAAAATAGATGTTTTACCTGTACCATTCTTGGCTACAAATGCTATTTTTTGATCTTTATGTACGCTAAATGAAATATTTTCAAAAAGTGTGAGTTCTCCATAAGACTTAGAAATGTCTTCTACAGTTAAATAATTCAATAGATATTATTTTTAGAAATATTAGATAAAAAACCAAGAAATCCGATAAAAGTTTTATTATTCACGATGAAAGGTTATATTTGTCATATCTCAAACCCCATTAAATGAAGCAATTTGTTTGGATTTACTTGCTAATTTTTAGCCTTTTTTTTAATTCGTGTATTACTAATAAAGATGTAGTATATCTTCAGGATAAAGGTACAACTGTTGATGCTTCTGCGCAAGTGCAAAGTTTAGGCACGCCTTATAGGGTACAAGTAAATGATATTCTTAGTGTTAATATAAAATCTACAGATACCGAACTTAAAAAGTTGGTTGAGATTTTTCAACCTACGGAACAGTCTAATGGGCTTATTAGTACAGAAGGTCTGTATTTTAATGGGTTTACTGTTGATTTACATGGAAATATTGAGTTCCCCATTTTAGATAAAATTAATGTACTTGGTTTTACTACAGATGAGATTGAAGAAAAGGTAAAACAATCGCTTTTAGACAACTATTTAAAAGACGTTTCAAAGATATTTGTTACTGTTAAATTAGCGGGTTTGCGATATACAGTTACAGGAGAAGTTGGAAGCACAGGCGTTATTACTATATTTCAAGATAGAGTAAATATTATTGAAGCTCTAGCAAACGCAGGCGATATTAAGGAAACTGGTGATAGAAAAGATGTGATTGTAATAAGGCAATATCCTGACGGACAAAAAATACACCACATCAATTTAACAGATAGAGCAGCATTAAAGTCGCCTTACTACTATATAAAACCTAACGATATGATATTGGTTAAGCCACTAAAACGTAAAGCACTAGGTGCTGGACAAACGGCTTCGCAAACCATTACTACGGTTGCTAGTGTTTTTTCTATTTTGTTGTCTACTTATCTTTTAATCCAAAGGAACTAAAAACGTTTATGAGTGATGAATTTGAAAATATAGACTCTGCCCCAGCGTTTGATATAAAGGCGTTTCTTTTAAAAGCACTTAGTTATTGGAAGCTGTTTTTAATTTGTGTTGGTATTGGTTTGTTTATTGTTTATCAACAAAACATACGAAAACAACAATCTTATAAACTAAGCACAAAAATCTCTTTACAGGAAGATAAAAACCCTTTGTTTTCTTCAAATACCAGCTTAACTTTTAATTATGGCGGTATTTCTGGTAAAGTACAAACCATTATAAATACATTACAATCAAGAAGTTTACACGAGCAAATAGTTGATAATTTACAGTTTTATGTTACGTATTTAAAACAATCGCGCTTTCGTAAGGATGATATTTATAAAAATGCACCATTTAGGTTTGTGGTGGATACCACCCAATATCAAGTTTTAAATACACCAGTAAAGGTGACTTTTAAGGAGAATAATCTATTTGATTTAGAGTTTAATTTTGAATCTAACGTAGTAAGTGCCCAAAAATATGCTAACCAAGCTGTTAAAACGCTAGATGTACCTTTAGGTGTTTATAAAACCACGCATGCTATAGGCGATGTTATAGACTTACCATACTTTAAAGGGCGTATCGTTTTAGCCGAAGATCGTACAGTGAAATTAGGTGATTCTTATTTTTTAAACCTGTTAGATTTTGATGCTGTAGTGGCAAATTACAGATTGAGGTTAAATATAAATAATCCCAGATCGTCGTCTATAATAAATTTGAGTATGGTAGATAATAATACCAGAAAAATTGAAGACTATCTAAATGAAACCGTTAGAGTATTAACTAAAGAACAATTAAGGCGTAAAAATCAATTTGTAACAAACACCATTAATTTTATTGATGGTCAGCTAAGTCGCGTAAAAGATTCTTTAGAAGGCAACTCTAAAGCATTAAATACCTACCGTTCTAAAATTGGAGTTTTTAATTTAGATCAAGAAAGTGAGTTGATTACTCAAAAATTATCTGATTTAGAATTGCAACAAGATGATATAAATAGAAAGAAAGCCTATTATACAAGTTTAAGATCCTATTTAGAAACTAGTACATCATTTACCGAATTGCCTGCGCCTTCTGTTGCAGGTATTGATGATGCTAATATTTTAAGTAATATTTCAAAAATAAATACACTCTCGGTACAAAAAGCAAAATATGAAACCACTGTACAACCTGGTGCCTCAATTTTTGAAGAATTAAATTTACAAATTGATGGTTTAAAACAAGTGCTTTTAGAAAATATTAAGTCTTCTGTATCTGGTTTAGATAGAGAGCTTAATGTTGTAAAAAACAAGATATATAAACAGCAATCTCAATTTAATAGATTACCAAAAGACCAACAAAATTTGGTAGATATACAGCGCCAGTATTTATTAAACGAAAAAACATATAATTTGTTTTTATCAAAACGCGGAGAGGCAGATATAATAAAAGCAGCAACAGTATCGGATATTATATGGATAGATTCCGCTAAAAGTACAGGGGCCAGACCAATAGATTTAAAATTAAGTTCTAGATACATATTTGCAATATTTGGAGGGTTGCTACCGCCTTTATTAATAGCACTTCTTGTAACATTTTTTGATACAAGAATACACAACCCACAAGTTTTAGAAAGTATTACCAGCATCCCTAAATTAGGTTTAATAGGAAAGCATAATTTAGATAATAATTTAGTGGTACATAGAAAACCAAAATCTGCGGTAGCAGAGGGTTTTAGGGCAATACGCTCCAGCTTACAGTACATATATAAGCAACATGATGTAAATAGCACAAAAACAGTTATGATTACCTCTTCTGTTAGTGGAGAAGGCAAAACATTTTGTTCCATAAATATAGCTACAGTATTTGCATTAAGTGGAAAAAAGACTGTTTTGGTGGGTTTAGATTTGCGTAAACCGAAAATTTTTGGAGATTTTGAAATTGAAAATGATATAGGTGCGGTAAATTACCTCATCGGTCAGAAAACCTTAGATGAAGTTACTCAAAAAACTAGTGTTGAAAATTTGGATGTAATTACTTCGGGTCCAATTCCTCCTAATCCGTCTGAACTTTTGATAAACGAAAAGATGGATGTGTTAATGCAACACTTAAAAGATAAATACGATTATATAGTTTTAGATACACCTCCAGTAGGCTTAGTTGCGGATGCCATAGAGTTAATTAAATACGCAGATGCCTCACTGTATGTTGTAAGGCAAGATTATACTAAAAAGGAAATGCTAAGCCTTATAAACGATAAGTACAAAAAAGGCGAAATAAAAAATTTGAGTTTAATATATAATGGTTTCGATAAAAAAGGAAGCTATGGTTACGGTTATGGTTATGGCTATGGTTATGGTTATGGAAATTATACTAATGGTTATCACGAAGATGAAAGAAAAAAATCTTTTTTTAAAAAACTAATAGTATCTCTTAACCCTTTTAAATAACATTACTCTCAATTAATAAGGTTTAAACTTGAAAAGCGAAAATTCAAATTCGGAATGGTTATACACGATTTCTCCTAAAGGAAAATTTATAGATTTTAACTTTAAGGAAATTTGGCGTTATAAAGATTTGTTGTTTTTGTTTGTTAAGCGCGATGTTATCACCTTATACAAACAAACGGTTTTAGGGCCTTTATGGTATTTAATCCAACCATTAATTACTTCTGTAATTTTTACAATTATTTTTAATGGTATTGCCAATATCAATGTTGGTGCTAATGTACATCCGTTTCTCTTTAATTTAGCTGGAGTTACCATATGGAATTATTTTGCTGAATGCTTAAAGGGCACAAGCGATTCGTTTAAAAAAAATCAAAATATTTTTAGTAAAGTTTATTTTCCAAGAGTAATTATGCCGATGACGGTGGTAATTTCTGCATTGCTAAAATTTGGTATTCAGTTTTTAATATTTATCGGGTTTTATGTGTTTTTTACATTTCAAAATAACGCAGGAACTATTGATTTTAATGCTTTAGTACTACTCCCTTTACTCGTATTATTAATGGGTTTGCTTGGGTTGGGTTTAGGGATGATTATTTCGTCTATGACAACAAAATATAGAGACCTTACGTTTTTAGTAGGTTTTGGTGTGCAGCTACTTATGTACGTTTCGGCAGTAATGTATCCCATACAAGATGCAGTTGAAAAAATTCAAAATAATTTTCCAAAATCAGCTTCATACATTAATCCAATAATTGAAAATAATCCCTTAGCACAAATCGTAGAAACATTTAGGTACATGTTTTTTTCGCAAGGTGCGTTTTCTACAAAAGGTATTTTTATAACTTTAGTAGTTACAATATGCATTGCATTATTAGGTTTGGTTATTTTTAACAAAACTGAAAAAAGTTTTATAGATACTGTATAACTATGGCTGAGGTAATTTTAAAAGCTGAAAATATATCAAAGCAATACCGATTGGGATTAGTTGGTACTGGTACAATAAGCCATGATTTAAACCGATGGTGGTATAGAATTAGAGGAAAAAACGATCCTTATTTAAAACTGGGAGAAAAAAATGATAGAAGCACCAAAGGACAGTCAGATTATGTATGGGCATTACAGGATATAAATTTTGAAGTAAAGCGTGGCGAGGTTTTAGGTATTATTGGAAAAAACGGCGCAGGCAAATCTACTTTACTAAAAATACTTTCAAAAGTTACTAGCCCAACAACAGGCGAAATAAAAACCAGAGGTCGTATAGCATCTTTATTAGAAGTAGGTACGGGGTTTCATGGTGAAATGACTGGAAGAGAAAATATATATTTGAATGGTGCTATTTTAGGAATGACCAAAAAAGAAATTACTTCTAAAATAGATGAAATTATAGAGTTTTCTGGCTGTCAGCGCTATATTGATACACCTGTAAAACGCTATAGTTCTGGAATGACAGTACGTTTGGCTTTTGCGGTTGCTGCTTTTTTAGAGCCAGAAATTTTGGTGATAGATGAGGTTTTGGCAGTAGGAGACGCAGA
>CALDUF010000049.1 GCA_937923515.1 uncultured Flavobacteriaceae bacterium | reverse complement strand
ATTACCAATAGTATCTAATCTATCTTGAAAAGCTCTTGTAGAGATTACATCTTTGTAATAATCTTCACTAGTATCTAAATTGTGGTTGTAAGCATACAAGCCTGCTTCGGCCAAACGTTGTGCTTGGTTTTCGGTAATCATGCCTAAAGTACAGCACACTTCCATATCTAGTTTATTAATCGTGCGTACCATTTCCAAAACCTGATCAAACTCCTCACCATCTTTAACATTTCTCCATGCGGCACCCATACAAACGCGCGAACTTCCGCTAGATTTTGCACGTAACGCCTGTGCTTTTACTTGCTGTACACTCATTAAATCATTCCCTTCAATATCGGTATGATAACGCGCTGCTTGCGGACAGTAACCACAATCTTCTGGACATCCACCAGTTTTTATGGACAATAATGTAGATACTTGCACGGTATTTGGATCGTGATATTTACGGTGAATAGTAGCTGCATCGTAAAGCAACTCCATTAACGGTTTGTTGTAAATATTTAGTATTTCTTCTTTAGTCCAGTTATGTTTAGTCTCGCTCATAAATCTGTGAGTTTGTTACACCAAAAGTAGTAATTAAAAGCCATAAACTTTTAATTTTTAGTTAATAATATAGATACAGCATTTCCGCCAAAGCCTACGGCATTAACCATTATAGTCTCTATCTTTTTTGGTTGTTTTTGATCTTTAATATAAGGTACAGTAATAAATTTTTTAGTGTTTAACATCATAACGGCAAGCTCTAAACTTAAGGCACCCGATGCGCCAAACGTATGGCCTATTTTCCATTTATTTGATGTTACTGCTGGCGCATCTTTTCCAAATACAATTTCAATGGCTTTTAATTCAGACAGGTCTCCTTTTATGGTTCCTGGCGCATGCATAACCACTACATCAACAGTGTTAGGTTTTAAATTACCTAAGGCCATTTGCATCGATTTTTGAAAACATTTGGCATCACTTGAAATAGAAATATTATGTTTTAAAACCTCTGTAGCATAACCAACACCAACAATTTTAGCCAAGGCATTTGTTGTTGTGCCACTTTCTAAACAAATCATAGACGCACCTTCGCCAAGAATCATGGTGTTTTTTGTTTTATGTACATCTAATGCGCGACAGGGCACCTCGCCGTTTTCTTTAGAATAAATTTTTAAAGCCTGCATTTGCGCAATAGTAAAAGGCGTTAAAGGTGCTTCGCTACCGCCAACTAAAAATTTATTGCACATGCCAGAATTAATCCAAGCAATACCATTTAACACACTATGCAATGCTGTGGAGCATGTTATAGAATGACTAATTTCTGGCCCTTGAGTTTGCAAATCGTGAGCCACCCAAGAGGATATATTTCCAAGTGTAGTTGTTGGTGAGCTTAAAGTATCAGATTTGTGGTGCTTTAAAAACGATTTATGGTATTTTTCAAATAGTGAAGTGGCACCTCTTGAAGAGCCGATATTAATCCCAAAATTATCGTTAGCATGCCAACCTGCTTGTTTTACTGCCTGTCTTGATGCATAAATTGCAAATAATACACTATTGTCTAGAGACTTGTATTTGTTGTCGGATTGCCTAATACGCTCAATCTCATTTTCAGCATCTTTTGATAATTTAGAAACCCAAACATCTTTTCCTTGAAATTCCTTCGAACTAATGTAGTGCTCTTTATTTTCATAGCTTTTCCAAGTCTCACTAATAGATGTTCCTATTGGTGAAATGGTGCCTATAGCCGTAATTGAGATTTGTTTTTGCAAGTATGCTTGTTTTTGGCAAAAATAGAGATATCAATCGCTATTTAGCAAAACATAGTAGGTATTTTTATGTAATTTGAATGTGTTAAGTTGCGGTAAATATTCGTAAGGCTGTGAAGCTGCTAGTTTATAAATTTAAACAATCTCTAAAGCTTCTGTTATAGCATCATACACTTTTTGAAGTTCTTGTTTAGTAATAACGTAAGGCACTTGAATGTAAATGGTATTACCTAGTGGTCTTAAAAACACACCTCTATCCATAAAGAATTTTAGAAGTTTATCACGTAAACTACCGTAACGCTCCATTTTAGCATTAATATCTAAAGCGAAAATCACACCAATATGCCTTGTAGCTTTTACTTTTGGATGGTGTTTTATAGTGTCGCTAAACGTTTTATGTGAATTTGAAATCCACTTAATATTTTTTTCAATTTCTTCTGAAGTCAATAACTCAATACCTGCAATTGCAGCGGCACAGGCTACCGGATTTGCAGAATAAGTATGACAATGAAAAAACCCTTTTGCCATATCATCACTTAAAAAACCGTTGTAAATAGCTTGGGTACACGAGGTAATTGCCATAGGTAGTAAACCAGCGGTTAGGGCCTTACTTAAACACATAATATCTGGTTTAGTTTCAATATAGTTTGAAGCAAAGTGTTCGCCTGTTTTTCCAAAGCCTGTCATTACTTCATCGGCTATCGTTAGTACATCTTTAGTTTTTAAAAACTCTAAAATACTATTTAGGCCTTCAATATTATGAATTTTCATTCCCGCAGCACCTTGTATTATAGGTTCGTAAATAAACCCAGCTACATTATGTTTTGAGACAATGCTTTTAAGTTGGTTTAAAATAGCTTTGTGATTAGCACCATTTGGCGTTGGAATACGTTTTACTTTTATTAAAAAATTCTCGAAAGGCCCGTTGTAAACCGATAGTCCAGAAACGCTCATAGCGCCAAACGTATCGCCATGAAACCCATCTTCAAAAGCAATAAATAACGATCGTTTTTCACCTT
The DNA here is from genome assembly GCA_937923515.1 of uncultured Flavobacteriaceae bacterium. Lineage (GTDB taxonomy): Bacteria > Bacteroidota > Bacteroidia > Flavobacteriales > Flavobacteriaceae > Jejuia. Next base: position 34,983 of record CALDUF010000049.1, on the reverse strand, counting down.
TATTAAAATAGTATTGCAGTGCCATTTTAATACCCGCTTCTACCGCTGTAGATCCATTATCATTAAAGTAAATCTTGTTTTGATTTTGAGGTAATATTTTAATAAGAGCCTCAGAAAGTTGTATTGCAGGTTCGTGCGTAAAGTCACTAAACATCACATGGTCTAGTTGTTGCATTTGTTTGTAAGTTGCATTAACTATATAATCATTACAATGGCCATACATACAGGTATACCAAGAAGATATTGCATCTATATATTGGTTGCCATCCTCATCGGTAAGCATGCAGCCTTTTGCCTTTACAATAGCTAAACTATCTGGGTTTAATTGGTGCTGTTTTAATGGGTGCCAAAGGTGTTTTTTATCGCGCGCTTTTAAGCTCATAATTTGTTTTTAAACAATTTGGCATATTCTTTAACTACATTTTTATCAAAATAAGGTTCCTCGTCAATTCTGCCAATAACAGGCACTTTGGTCATTTTTTGTATGATACTTTCTGTAGTAGTATGTTGGTTGCCACTAAAAATTAAAGAAACATCAAACCCTTTGGTTTTAAGTAAATTAATAGTTAGAAGCGTATGGTTTATACTTCCTAAATAATGTCTTGATACGACTATAACCTTATATTCTGGTTTTATAATATCTAAAATAGTATCCGTATTATTTAAAGGTACTAATAATCCACCAGCACCTTCAATCACTAAATGATTATTAGTGTTTGGTGCTTTTATATGCTTTAAGTTAATGGTAACACTATCAATAGCTGCAGCACCATGCGGACTCATAGGAGTTTGTAGCGCATAAGCATTTGGATGAAACGTAGATTTAGAATTTGAAATTAAACCTTGCACTTTTTTAGTGTCGCAATTATCAAGATCCCCAGCTTGTACGGGTTTCCAATAATCGGCTTGTAATGCTTCGGTAATAATTGCAGCGGCAACTGTTTTTCCTACATCTGTTGAAATTCCAGTAACGAAATATGTTTTCATTTTAAATCAAATTCAGTCTTACAATCTTCACATTTGTATTTGTGCTTCGTATAAAATGGAAGTGCAGAAAATAATACACCAAAAATAAAGGCAAAAAACGATTTAGCATCTTTTATCGTAGAAAATAATTCAATTTTTTTGCTATCACAATTGGGGCAATTTATAGTGTTGCCTTCATCATCAACTGAATATGCATTAATCGTTTCTAGAATGTGTTGCGCCCTTAAGGCATCAACAGCAAGCACTTTTAACTTTACACCGCCTATGGCGTTACTCACTAATGGGTCTGTATCTATAGTGATGTTATCAGATAAAAACACTTGAATACCTTCAGACTCTAACCTGCCTTTAACAATCTGTGCTTCGGTTGAATACTGATATCTTGCTATGGTTTTAAACGTATCTCTCATGTGGTATTAATGCTCTTAAAGCTTTTAAAACGTTTGATATTTCTTGATGCGTGTTGTAAGCATGCAAACAAAAACGAAGGCGCTCTTTACCAATTGGTACTGTTGGAGATAAAATGGGTTTTACATTAAAGCCCTGTTTTTGAAGGGCTAAAGCTATGGCCTTTACATTGGCGTTACCCGAAATGATACAGCATTGAATTGCAGAATTGCTATCTATAAAATAGGTGTTAAGTTTTTGGTTTTTAAGCGCTAACTTAAATGTTTTGATACTACTACGAAGCTTATTTCTTTTATTAGAAGTTTTGTTGGTTTGGTACGCCGCTTTAATAGTTGCTATACTGTGCGGCGGTAAGGCTGTGGTATAAATAAATGGCCTACAAAAATTAACCAAATACTGTTGTAATGGTTTATTACAAATAATTGCAGCACCATGGCAACCCATTGCTTTTCCAAATGTAATAATGCGTGCAAACACCTTGTTTTCTAATACTTCACGCTGTATTAAGCCTTCGCCATTTTCGCCAAAAACACCAACTGCATGCGCTTCGTCTACTACTAAAAATGCGTTGTATTGTTTTGATAGCATTGTTAATTGATGCAAATTTGGCGTATCACCATCCATAGAAAATACAGATTCTGTTACAATATAAATAGAAGCTTCTTTATGATGTTGCGCGTTTATATTTTTACATTTTTGTTCTAAATCTTCTAAATTGTTATGCTTAAATTTATGTGCCTTGGCATTACTCATGGTAATACCATCTCTAATAGAGGCATGTATAAACTCATCATACAAAATAATATCACCACGTTGCGGCACACTAGAAAAAAAGCCTATGTTGGCATCATAACCAGAGTTAAAAATTAAGGCTGCTTCACTATTGTGGAACTCGCAAAGTTCCTGTTCTACAATAGCATAAAGGTTGTGATTTCCTGAAAGTAATCTAGAACCTGTAGCGCCGTTTTGTATGCTGTTGTATTGTTTTAATAAGGCGTTTGCTGCTTTAAAAATACCTTCAGATTTTGAAAACCCTAAATAATCGTTAGAAGAGAAATCCACCAAATGCGGTTGCTCATTTAAACGCCTTAAAGCATTGTCTGCAATACGTTTATCTAATTTGTTTTGAAGTTTCTTTGGAAGCATACGCCAAATATACAAAGACCTATTTTGGTTGTAATATTATTTTTTTGATATAACAAGTCAATATTATGCAGTGGTATTACCGAGGCAAATTTATCAATACTAAAATCTGGTAAGGCTAGGGCGGTGCGTTTCTCTACCCTAGAGGCTATTTGTAAAGCTTTGAACTGCCAGCCAGCCGATATTTTAGAGTATGCTGAAGATTAAATTGTATTTTTGAAATAAATTTTAAGATTTATATTATGAAGAAGATTTTGGTGTTTTTTATGCTTTGTGCTACTACTATGGCTTTTAGCCAAAACAATTATATTGTAAAAACTGAAGACGGACGCCGCGTATTGCTTAAAGCAGATTTTACTTGGGAGTACATAGACGCAGTGAAGAAAGAAACAACTCCTACTACACATGTAAAACCTAAAAAAAATAGTTGCAACCTTCCCTTAGATTTTAAAGAACCAAAACTTAACAATAAAATTCAAGCACAATTAAAAAAAGGGCGCGCAACTATTAAACACGCCAAAAAGAAAGTTGCTAAAGATTACAATTGTGCTGTGGAAGATGTAACATTAATAACTATCTCAGAAAAAAAGGAATCGGCTCATTATACATTTTGTGCTAACGGTACAAAAGTATTTTACAAGCGCACAGGGCTTAATATTATTGAGAAAGGGAAGTTTTTTTAAAACGCTATTCAAAATATATAATTTCACCTTTTTTTGTTGTGGCTTGTTTGTCTATCCATTTATAATCGTTAGGCCTTGTTGCGTCTAATATCTTAATTTCCAGAAGTTCTGAAATTTCAAAACCCACTAAAAAGGCTTCTTTTAAATCATATTTCGTATAAAATTCCTAGTGTTGATTTTTAGAAATAATTAAGTTATTTTTCATCACATTAAATATAATAAATCTGTAATTTTATAGCATGTATGCTCTTGTAGATTGCAATAACTTTTACGCCTCTTGCGAACGGGTATTTAACCCCAGTTTGCAAAACAAACCTATCGCTATTTTAAGTAATAACGATGGTTGTGTTATTTCTAGAAGCGACGAAGCCAAAGCACTTCAATTACCTATGGGTGCACCAATATTTAAGTGGGAAGGGTTTTGTAAAACAAATGGTATAACCGTGTTGTCTTCAAACTACGCGTTATACGGCGATATGAGTCACCGCGTAATGGCTATTTTAAAACAGTTTACACCAGATGTTGAGGTGTATAGTATAGACGAGGCATTTTTAGAATTTAAAGGTTTTGATCATACCAACTTTACGGATTATGGTGGTGAAATTCGCCAACGTATTTTAAAATGGACAGGCATACCAACCTGCGTAGGTGTGGCACCTACAAAGGCTTTAAGTAAAGTGGCAAATAAAATAGCACGTAAATTTCCTAAAGAAACAAAAGGTGTTTATGTTATTGATTCTGAAGCAAAACGTATAAAGGCCTTAAAGTGGATGGATATTGATGCTGTTTGGGGTATTGGTAGAGGGTTTCAAAAAAAATTAAACGCTAAAGGCTGTACCAAGGCTATAGATTTTGTAAATCTGCCAGATGCATGGGTGCGTAAAAATTTTGGCTCAACAGGATTTAAACTAAAAAAAGAACTGGAAGGGATTTCGCAATTGCAGCTCGATGAGCCTACAACTAAACGTGCTATAGCAACTACCCGAAGTTTTGATTATAGTTATGATGATATAAATTATATAAAAGAGCGTGTTTCTACCTTCGCTACGATATGTGCTGAAAAACTGCGGAAACAAGGCTCCAGTTGTTACATGATTTATGTAATATTACAGAGTGATAAACATAAAAAAAATGCAGAACAGCATAAAGCAAGCAGGGTTGTTAATTTACCATATCCAACCGATTCTAGTTTAATTATTAGTACAGCAGCGGTAAGTGCAGTTTCCCAAATTTTTAAGAAAGGTGTTAAATACAAACGGGCAGGTGTTATTGTAATGGGCTTAGTGCCTACAGACAACTATCAATTACAAATGTTTGACCATGAAAACCCAAAACACAAACCCTTAATGCGTACTATTGATAAACTAAATGAAAAGTATGCAAACCATAAAATAAAGTTAGGCAATCAAGATTTAAAACGTACTTGGAAAATGCGTCAAGAACGCTTATCGCCACGGTATACTACCAATATTAATGATATTATTGTAGTAAAATAATATACTTGTATTCTATTATCTTTGCAGCATCAAGCGCATCCCAATACATGAAAAACGTTTTAGTAGTTCTAAGTCTATTATTTATCTCAACCGCTGTGTGTTCTCAAGAAATCACAAGTAAGGTTATAGATTCATTGTATAAAGAAGATCAGTTTTACATAGGCGCAACATATAATGTTTTAGAAAACAGACCTAGCGGTTTAACACAAAACAGTTTCTCTCTAGGGTTTCATTTGGGTTATATTAAGGATATGCCCATCAATAAGCGTCGTAACAAAGCTATTGGTGTAGGCTTGGGATATTCTACAAACTCGTACATTCAAAACATGTTAATTCAGCGCGATAATTCAGGAAATTTTAATTACAGTATTATTGATAATGAAGCGGTAAGTTTTACTAAAAATAAATTTTCTGAACACGTTATAGAATTACCAATAGAGTATAGGTGGCGCACTTCTACAGTAACATCATACAAATTTTGGCGTATTTACACTGGAGTTAAATTTGGGTATGTATTTGCCAACCGTAGTAAATTTGAAGGCAGTTTAGGAGAATTGAAGTATAATAATATAGAAGATTATAACACCCTTCAATACGGTCTAACCTTAAGTGTGGGGTATAATACGTGGAATGTATTTATGTATTATGGATTAAATGCTATTTTTTCTGATACTGCACAAATAAATGGAGAAAATTTAGATTTAAATGCTATTAAAGTTGGACTAATGTTTTATATCCTGTAAATGCCAATTATTTGTTTGTTTTCTATACTTCTAAAACAAATACTACCTAAAGCCACTTAGTAATTAGAATAAGTTGTGGAAACACACCAACAAAAATTCCCATAATTAATTCTGGATAGGTATGTGCTTTTAGGTGCAATCGTGATGTTGCAACCGCACCAGTAATAATACACATTAAGGCTAAAGTGCCGTTAATATTAATACTAAAATGAATGCTTAAGGCAATAAAAAACATGAATATGCCTGAAATAGCAATCATGTGTATACTTGCTTTGAATTTAAAAAAAGCTAATATTAAACACGCCAGTGTGGAAATTAAAATACCAACAAAAAAATAGTAAAGTTCAATGTAAGGGTCTGGTCTTAAAATCCTTTGAATTACAAGCACTATTACAACGGCATTTAAAATTAAGGGTACAATACGCTCTTTAGTACTTTTTAAATCTATAGAGTTTACTCTGCCTAAGGTTTTTAATAAGAAGTAAGAAAGTATAGGCAAAATTATGGTGAGAATAGAGAGCGATACTAATTTTGCCCAAATTACATCTCTGTCAATAAATCGTGGTGTTTTTACAAAATAAAAAATAACGCCTAAAATAGGCATTATTAGAGGGTGAAAAACAAACGAAACGCTTTTTAAGATACGGTGCATTAAATTTTCTTTCTTAAACGTGCAACGGGAATATCTAACTGTTCTCTATATTTGGCAACAGTGCGTCTTGCTATAGGATATCCTTTTTCTTTCAAAATTTTTGCTAAAGCTTCGTCGGTAAGTGGTTTCTTTTTGTTTTCTTCCTCAATAACCGTTTCAAGAATTTTTTTAATTTCTCTAGTAGAAACATCCTCACCTTGGTCATTTTTCATAGACTCAGAAAAGAACTCTTTAATTAGCTTTGTGCCATAAGGCGTATCTACATATTTACTATTCGCTACCCTTGATACTGTAGAAACATCCATTTCAATTTCGTCGGCAATATCCTTTAAAATCATAGGTTTAAGCTGGCGCTCGTCACCAGTTAAAAAATAATCTTTTTGGTAATGCATAATAGCACTCATGGTTACAAATAATGTTTGCTGGCGTTGCTTAATCGCTTCTATAAACCATTTTGCGGCGTCTAGTTTTTGTTTTATAAATAATACTGCATCTTTTTGAGATTTACTCTTTTCTTTAGTGTCTTTATAACCCTTAAGCATGTTGTTGTATTCTCTAGATACGTGCAGTTCTGGCGCATTTCTCCCATTAAGTGTTAACTCTAATTCGCCATCTACAATTTTAATAGCAAAATCAGGAACCACATGCTCAACAATACGATTATTACCAGCATAAGAACCTCCTGGTTTAGGGTTTAAATGTTCAATTTCAGTAATAGCGCCTTTAAGTTGTGCTTCGGTAATATCAAATTTTTGAAGTAGTTTCTTGTAATGCTTTTTTGTAAAAGCATCAAATGCATTGTCAATAATATTTATAGCCAAATCAGTATCAGCAGTTTTTTCTTTTCTGTGTAATTGTATACTCAAACACTCTTGGAGGTTTCTGGCACCCACACCAGCAGGATCTAACTGATGTACAATTTTTAAAACACGTTCTATCTTATCTTCAGTGGTATATACATTTTGGGTAAATGCCAAATCATCCATAATGTCAGACAATAGGCGTCTTATATACCCACTTTCATCTACACTACCCACTAAAAATTCGGCGATATCGCGTTCCTCTTCGTTAAGCCTATACGTGTTTAATTGATTAACTAAATGTTGCGTAAACGAAGTTCCTGCGGCATAAGGCACAGATTTGTCATCATCATCACTACTGTAATTGTTAGCGTGCGTTCTATAATCAGGTATTTCGTCATCGCTTAAGTACTCATCAACATTTATATCCTCGGCATTTATAGATTCACTATCGTCAAAATCGTCCGTGTTATTTTCAAAATCAGCATCTAATTCAGTATCACTTTCTTCCTTGCCACCCTCCAGCGCAGGGTTTTCTTCAAGCTCTTGTTTTATACGTTGCTCAAAAGCTTGTGTAGGCAATTGTATCAATTTCATTAATTGAATTTGCTGTGGAGAAAGCTTCTGTGATAACTTAAAATGTAAATGTTGCTTGAGCATGGCTATTTGGTATTAATCAAAGATAAAAAAAGCAATACTTAAACCAAAGGTTGTGCCAAACTATTGTAGTTATAATTGTTAACTCTTTTGTATGAATTACTACTGTTATTAATAAGAACTTTTTACTATACTTTATTTTTGTACTTTAGTTTTATAAAAACCTTCAATAAGATGCTTTTAAACCTAAATTTGTTTTTTTAACGGAAACGTGATGAAAAAAAAACTATCTATAACCGATATGCTAGCCCAAGATGTCGTAATATCTATGGCAAAAGCATTAAATGTTCCCGTTGAAAACACCCATTCTGAATATTGTATCAATTTACCAGAAGAGTTTGGAGTAGGTATCGTTAAAGCACATACTTTTGATGATGGTTTTGGGGTGGTAGAAACCGATTATGTTTTAAAAAAAGATTTTCATTTTGAATTAGAAAAAGGGCAAGTACATCCTTTAAAAATAATTTTCAACATGGGCGATACATTCTATCATAAATTAGAATCTGATGGAGAGTTTATGCCTGTGAATTTTTCTGAGACTGTAGTAGTAGCAAGTACACCAAAAAATAATCATAGATTTTTAATACCTAAAGCCACAGATTCGAGAATTTTTACTTTAGAAATTAATAGAAAATTGTTTGAACGTAAGGTTAGTAATTATAGCAGCGATATGGAATCAGATATAGAAGATCTATTTCGTGATGTTAACGGTGTTTTATCGTTTTCATATAAGGCCATATACAGTTACGATATTGCAACTTTAATAAGAGACTTTAAATCTGTTAAACTAACAGGACTTAAAAAAAACCTGTATTTAGAAAGTAAAGCTTACGAAATATTAGTTAACTTCTTAGAACAACACAACGAGGATAAAGGTCATCCAGACAAACGAAACATATTTAGGCAAAACCACATTAAACTAATTCAAAATGCTGCAAACGATTTGAGAGCGCATTTAGATAATCCTATAAAAGTTGCAGATTTGGCCAAAAAGCATGGTTTAAATACTACGATTATTCAAAATGGATTTCGCACTATTTACGGTATGTCTGTTAACGAATTTCTTCAAAACGAAAGACTCAATGAAATAAAACGATTATTAGAAGAAACAAATTTGAGTATTTCACAAATTGTTTACGAAGTTGGTTTAAATTCTAAAAGTTATCTTTCTAAAATATTTCTAGAGCGTTTTGGTATAACTCCAACCCAATATAGAGCTAACGCAAAAAACAGTAAAAAAGGATAGAGCGCTAGTAATTGCGTTGGTTTTATAACATTTTAATGAGTAAACCTTAAATTATTAGCTGTTAAGCATGTAACTATTTTAAAACGGTAAACGCAGTATTTCAACAAAAAGCTAGAGTTTAAAACTCCGCATTTTGTGGCGTTCTAGGGTAAGGTATTACATCTCTAATATTGCCCATGCCAGTTACAAACATTACCAAACGCTCAAAACCAAGACCAAAACCAGAATGTACGGCAGTACCATATTTACGTAAGTCTAAATACCACCAGAGTTCCTCTTCAGGAATATCAAGTGCAGCCATTTTTTCCTTTAAAACCTCTAAACGTTCTTCTCGTTGCGACCCACCAACCATTTCACCAATGCCAGGAAATAAAATATCCATAGCACGAACTGTTTTGCCATCCTCATTTAATCGCATATAGAAGGCTTTAATATTTGCTGGATAATCAAATAAAATTACAGGGCATTTAAAATGTTTTTCAACTAAAAAACGCTCGTGTTCACTTTGTAAATCGGCACCCCACTCGTTTATAGGGAATTTAAATTTCTTCTTTTTATTGGGTTTGCTATTTCTAAGAATATCTATAGCTTCAGTATAGCTTACGCGTTTAAAATTATTATCAATAACAAATTTTATTTTTTCAATCAATGCCATAGTACTGCGTTCTGCTTGAGGCTTTGTTTTTTCCTCATTAATTAAACGCTGTTCTAAAAAATCTAAATCTTCTCTGTTATGTTCTAGTATATAGTTAAGCACATATTTTAAGAAATCTTCAGCTAAATCCATATTACCAGGTAAATCCATAAAGGCAACTTCTGGCTCTATCATCCAAAATTCTGATAAATGTCTTGAGGTGTTAGAATTTTCGGCTCTAAATGTTGGTCCAAAGGTGTATACTTTACCAAGCGACATGGCATATGTTTCAGCCTCTAACTGTCCAGATACTGTTAGGTTGGTTTCTTTTCCGAAGAAATCTTTTGAATAATCTACATTTCCATCATCTTTCAGCGGTGGATTTTTTTCATCTAGTTTGGTAACCTTAAACATTTCACCAGCGCCTTCTGCATCGCTACCTGTAATAATTGGCGTGTGCATGTAATAAAAGCCATTTTCATTAAAATATTTATGAATGGCATATGATAATGTAGAGCGCAAACGCATTACCGCACTAAACGTGTTGGTTCGTGTACGCAAGTGTGCATTTTCTCTTAAAAATTCAAATGAATGTTTTTTGGGTTGAATTGGAAAGGTTTCAGGATCAGAATCTCCTAAAATTTGTAAATCACTTACAATAATTTCCACATTTTGCCCTTTGCCTTGGCTTTCAACCAATTCTCCTTTTACATGTAGTGCAGCTCCTGTGGTAATTCGTTTTAACACGTTTTCATCAGTGTTTTCAAAATCTACAACACACTGAATGTTACTTAAAGTAGAGCCATCATTTAAAGCAATAAACCTATTGGCTCTAAAGGTTCTTACCCAACCTTTAATATCTACTTCTGGTAGTTTATTTTCCTGTTTTAATAATTGAGAAACGGAATATGACTGCATGCATAAGGTTTTTTGTGCAGTAAATATAATAGTTTCAAAGTTTAAAATTCAAATAATAAATTCTAAAAATTAAGTAAAATTCATTTTTTTTAACAAAAAAGGTTTTAAACTGTAATTAATTTAAAATTTTGATGATTCTGGTAAATTTTCATCCTCTTCAGGAATTATATTTATTGGTGGTTTTCTCAATACTTCCTTGTTTGCAATACTACGTTCTAAAGACAATAACAGCGATGGCAATAGTAGTAAATTAGATAACATAGCAAATAGTAACGTTGCCGAAACTAATGCGCCTAAGGCAACCGTACCTCCAAAATTTGAAATAGTAAACACTGAAAACCCAAAAAATAATACGATAGAAGTATAAAACATACTAACGCCTGTTTCTCTTAAAGCGCCGTATACCGAAGGTTTAATTTTCCATTTATTGGCTTGTAGCTCTTGCCTGTATTTTGCTAAAAAATGGATGGTATCATCAACCGATATACCAAAGGCAATACTAAATACTAAAATAGTAGAAGGTTTTATAGGTACACCTATATAACCCATTACGCCTGCAGTTACTAACAGTGGTATAAGATTAGGAATTAACGATACAATAATCATTCTAGCAGACCTAAACATGTAGGCCATAAATAGTGATATTAATAATATGGCTAAGGACAATGAGATGGCTAAGTTTTTTACCAAGTATTTTGTACCTTTTTGAAACACCAATGCTTTTCCTGTCATGGTAACATTGTACCGCTCCTTTGGGAATACCTTGTTAATTTTATCGCCTAAATTTTCTTGAATGCGCTCCATTTTATCGGTACCAATATCTTTCATAAACGTGGTGATACGCGCGTACTGCCCTGTGCTGTCTACAAAATTCTTAAGTAAATCTACATCAGAGGTAGAATTTTTAGCATACGATAAAATAAAACTATTTTCTTGTGATGTTGGTAATTGGTAGTACTTAGGATTACCGTTGTAATACGCTTGTTTTGAATATTTAACTAAACTAACAACCGAAATAGGTTTAGAAAGTTCGGGCGTTTCTACGATAAAGTTTTCAAGTTCGTTCATTCGTTTAAGCGTAGAGGGTTTCATTACACCTTTTTTACGTTTTGTATCCACCATTATTTCAACAGGTAAAATACCATTAAACTCTTTTTCAAAAAACCGTATATCGTTTACAAATTCTGAATCTTGAGGCATATCTTCAATCAAACTTCCAGAAATTTTAATTTGATACATACCAATCATACTCACAATAAGCAATAACACAGAAATAGCGTAAATGGCAATGCGCTTTTTACGCACCATGTGCTCCATCCAATTTACAAAACCTCCTATCCAACGCTTGTTTAAATGCTCTAGATGTCTTTCTTTAGGAAACGGTAAAAACGTATAAATTATAGGAATAATAAGCAAGCACAGTATAAAAATGGCTAAAATACTTAGTGATGCAACAATACCAAATTCCTTTAAAAGCGTGCTTTCTGTAAGTATAAATGTTGCAAAACCAGAAGCTGTTGTTACATTGGTCATTAGTGTAGCATTACCAATTTTTGTAATAACACGTTGCAACGATTTTACTTTATTACCATGCAGTTTAACTTCATGCTGGTATTTATTAATTAAGAAAATACAGTTGGGAATGCCAATAACAATAATTAGCGGTGGTATTAAAGCAGTGAGTACGGTAATTTCATAACGCAATAATCCTATAATACCTAAGGTCCACATAACACCAATACACACTACAATTAGTGAGATAAATGTGGCCCTAAACGATCTAAAAAAGAAGAAGAAAATTAATGAGGTTACCAGTAAAGCTGCCACAACAAACTTTCCTATTTCTCCAATAATATTTTCGGCATTTTTGGTGCGAATATAAGGCATACCAGACACCCTAACATCTAAATTATATTTAGCTTCAAAGGCAGTAACTTCTGGTTCTAATATATTGAGAACAAACTCTTTTCTAACAGAAGTATTTACTAGCGATTTTTTTAGATAAATAGCGGTGCGAACTGTTTTTGTTTCTTTATTGAATAGAAAATTATCGTAAAACGGGTAGGTGTTAAAAAGTTCGTTTTGTAACGTTTCAACCTGTGCCATACTAGTTATAGAATCTTTAATAAAAGGTTCTAAGGCAAATTTTTGTTCAGAAGTGTTTTTTACGAGTTTTTGAAGTTCTTTTATAGAAATTACGGCTTCAACAGCATCATAGTTTTTAAATTTTGATGAAAAGGTATTCCACGCATTAAGTTTATCTACCGTAAAAAGTGTACTGTCTTTAAGCCCAATTACAATTAAATTCCCTTCTTCTCCAAAGGTGTTTAAGAAATTGTTATAGCTAATATTGGCTTCGTGATCGTCAGGTAATAAATTGGCTTCAGTATTACTAAAACGCATGTAATCCCATTGGGTGCTGAAGAGGTAGGTTGCAACAATAATTCCTATAAGAATACCAATTTTATTCCTAAGAATTAATCGCGCTGTAATATCCCAAAAATTCTTATTGAATAATTTAAACATGCGATTTTATAAAAGATGGGCAAAGGTAGAAAAAACAAAGTATTAACTGCTTTTAAATCACTACAATGTTATATTAAAAGTAAACTTTAGCGCAATATTATCTTCAAAATTTGGTAAATGGTAGCCACCATATCTGTAGGTAAAACTTAACCCAAAACCAAAGAGTAGTTTATTAATTTCAAATCCAGATTCTGTATAGCCTTTTCGCAAAGACCCAAACGACACATTTTGGTGGCGTTCTGGGTTATTTAAATCGCCAATAGCAAACCGTGAAATTAGAACCAGTTGCGGTCTAAAACGCTGTGTGATATTAAAAGGCTTTAAAAAATGTTTAAATTGAAGTGTTGCAAACTTATCTGAAAAAAATTCGTTGAAAAACATTGTTTCAAAACTAGTAATACCAGCAACCGAAAAACGTTGTAAAATAGTTTCTTTATTGATGTTGTTGGGATAAGCGTGGTATAAATGCGTTAACGGTACATCGCCCCGAGCTATTCCCGAAACTAAAGTAATTTCAGAAAGTTGCTTGTTTTTATATTCTATACGGTGAATTGTTTTAAAATCTAATTTAGAAAAATCAAAATCACTTTTAAAAATATCACTTATGCCTCTTGTATATTGAAGCGTAAATTTAGGATACCCTTCTTTCATTTCCTTAGGTAAATCTTTTACATTTTTAAGCTTATTAAAAGGGCTCCATTGTAATGCCGCTGTGGCAGTACTGAATTGAAATTTTGTAAACCTTTCGCCGTTAAGTTCAAAAATGTAACTGTATGTTGGTTCTACATTACTGTTTGAGAATTGTAGTATTGAAGACAGTTTTGGGTGAATGTTATGTTTTAAGGCCAGTGTTTGGGTAATGTGCCTATGAAACAAATCGATATTTAATAGACGTGGCTCAAAAAATTGAAAAAAGCGAGTATCTGTTAGAAATTTAGAGCTTCCTGTTTCTTGTAAATCATCAGTGTAGGATGCAGATAACCAAGTATCAGTAGGTTTAGAAAGGCGCACATGCCCACCAATACTAAATTTGTACGCATCGTCTCTAAACCCGTAAACGGTATAGCCATCTATTTTAAATTTCTCTGAAAGGTTTTTATTGGTTACACCACCAAGGCCTGTTCTTAAACCTTCAAATTGATTATATTTTACTAGGTATCTTAAATCGAAATCAAAATACTTGGTTGGAAAATATCCGTTACCTAACTGCTTTAAGAAAAAATTCTTTTTTATAGAATCGCGTTCTACTTCAAAAGTTACACGTGTGGAATTTTGCGCCTGTGCTACAGTAAAGCAAATACAAAAAATAAAAGCACAAAATTTAGGCATTATTAATATTAAAGCTATAGGTTAAATAAAAAAGCGACATTATTGTCGCTTTTATTTATACAGTCATGATTTCTTTTTCTTTAGCATCGAAAAGTTCATCGACATTTTTAACGAACGTATCCGTCATTTGTTGTATGTCTATTTCAGCATTCTTTTTTAAATCTTCAGATACGTCATCATTCTTCTTTACATCATTCATAGCATCTTTTCGAGCTGTTCGTATACTTACTTTAGCATCTTCTGCTTCAGCTTTAGCTTGTTTAGCTAAATCTTTACGACGCTCTTCGGTTAATGGTGGCACATTTATAATAATAGTTTCACCATTATTCATAGGGTTAAACCCAAGATTGGCATAAGCTATACCGCGCTCTATTTCTTGAAGCATTGCCTTTTCCCAAGGTTGTACTGTAATGGTTCTACCATCTGGTGTGTTTACGTTTGCAACTTGATTTAATGGTGTTTGTGTACCATAATAATCTACCATTACACTGCCCAACATTGCAGGACTTGCTTTACCAGCTCTTATATTTACAAATTGTTTTTTAAGATGGGCTATGGCATTATCCATGGCTTCTTTTGTTGTATCTAATACAAATTGTATGTCTTCGTTCATCTTTTAAAATTTAATTAACTGTAAAATTTCAAAAACTACGCCAAAATAAGTTTTTGGTATATAGCGTATTAATTTTATTTAAATATTTACTTCTGTACCAATACATTCTCCTGAGACTACTTTTAGTAAGTTTCCAGTCTTATTCATATCAAAAACAATAATTGGTAAATTATTTTCTTGACTTAACGTAAATGCGGTAGTATCCATTACTTTTAATCCTTTTTTCAATACATCATCAAAAGAGATAGTATTAAATTTTACGGCATTACTATCTTTTTCTGGGTCTGCATTGTAAATACCATCTACACGCGTACCTTTTAAAATTACATCTGCTTCGATTTCAATAGCACGTAAAACTGCTGCAGAATCTGTTGTGAAATAAGGGTTGCCAGTACCGCCACCAAAAATAACAACGCGCCCTTTCTCTAAGTGTCGCATGGCTTTTCTTCTAATAAAAGGCTCTGCAACTTCATTTATTTTTATGGCTGTTTGTAATCGTGTTGGTATATCTGCATCTTCAAGCGCGCTTTGTAACGCTAAACCATTTATTACGGTTGCTAACATGCCCATGTGGTCACCCTGTACGCGATCCATACCATTACTTGCGCCAGAAACACCTCTAAAAATATTACCACCACCTATAACAATAGCTACTTGTACGCCTTTGTCTGTAATGGTTTTAATATCTTTTGCATATTCGGCTAAACGCTCTGGGTCTATACCATACTGTCGGGTTCCCATTAAGGCTTCGCCTGATAATTTGAGAAGTATTCTTTTATATTTCATTTTAACTTTTGAAGTTTAACAAAACTACATATTTTTTTTATTTCTGAAATCTAATGTGGTTTTGATTTTTTAAGTTATTACTTATGTGCTTTACGGATAAGTATATCGCGATACTTTTGTAACATTTTTAAACAAGCCAATACCTTCGCTTAATAGCCCCACAGCTTTTGCGCCTTAGTGCAGAAGCGAGTACTTGCAGCGAAACATTTGCGTTCTTGAATTCAATAAATCAAAATAGAAATATATGAATAAACGAACGACCCATAGGGTAGCACCTTTAAAAAATTAATCTTGGTCGTTTGCAAACCACTCTGCAAAACTTGTAGCGGTTTCTTGAAGTTTTAGCGAGTGAAGCTTGATGTTATTGGGTAAACGTAATTTTATTTTTTTGGCAAAGTCTATCACCATCATTTCGCTGGTTGGCTGATAATTTACCAACAATACATTGTGGCCACGGTCTTGCAACTCTTTAGCTAACTCTACGTGTGGTGTGTTTTTATTGAATACGGTAGCGTGATCGAATACATCTACAATTTCTTCTTTCACTATTTTTTTCAGGTCGCCAAAGTCGATAACCATACCAAATTTCACGTTAGAATTGTCTGTTATTGGCGTACCAATTACGGTAACATCTAAGCGGTAACTGTGCCCGTGCACGTTTTTACATTTGCCATCGTAACCATATAGGGCGTGACCAGTTTCGAACGAAAATTGTTTAGTGATACGTATGTTGCTCATTTGAGTTGTATTGGTTGGCAAAGATACTATCTTCTTCGTTTTTTATTTACAAAATAAACAATTATTAATACGAATGCTAAGAGTAAAAATAGGCCGTTGCCACTTAAAAAATTGAGGATATCCATGGGTTATTTTCTGTTGTTATTATTGCGTTTTTTGCTGTAATGATAAATCATGAAAGCTATGATTATCAGCACAGTAATTGGTATTAAAGCACCTAAAAGTTTATCTGTTTCGTAATTGTTGTTTGAGGTATTATTAATAGTTTCTTCTATATTTTTAGTTTGAAACAAATGTAGTAATAGATATATTTTTGATAGCGCCATTGTGTAAATTTAGGTGTTTTTACTAAGTGGTAAAAATTGTGTTCTAAAATTAAGGAGTAGTGGTAACGCTCTGGCAATCATCCAGAAGGTTAGTGCTATAAAAATGCCGCTGAGTTTAAAGTTAAAATAATCTAACCCATATAGTATGGGGATAAACACCAAAAATGTAGCTGCAAGTAACACATTTCTAAGCGTGCTCATTTTACCGAGACCTTTATAAACACCATCAAATATAAAAGCTATGGCACAAATGGGTTGCATGATAAGTACAATCCAAAACACATTATAAAACTGTTTTAAAACTTCAGGCTCTTTTGTAAACAGTAAGCCTATGGGTTTGTAGATAAGTGCACCAATGGCTATTAACACTAACCCAAGCACAAGCCCTGTTTTTATAAGTTTTATGTTTAGTTTTACTAAGTTTTTATACTGTTTACCTCCGTATAATTTGCCTGACATAATGTTACCTGCGCCTGCATAACCATCGATAATAAAGGCGCCCAAAAACCATAAATTAATAGCTATAGTATATGCGGCTATGTAGTTTTTGCCATAACCAGTGGCAAATCGGGTGGCAAAATATAATGTGATGTTAAGTGCCAAGGTTCTTACAAATAGATTAAGAACCATAATTGTAAATCGTTTAATTTCTTTATTAAAAGGAAATGTAGGTATCAAAGGTATGCTTGTTTTTTTGAGCAAGTAATATGCTGAACATAGTGCCATGAGAAGTTGGGCAATTACACTGGCATAAGCCGCACCTTCAATATGCATAGGTTTTAAATATCCTGGAATACCGTATACTAAAATAACATCTAGAATAATATTGGTTGCAGCACCAATTATAGCAACTATCATAGGGTGATAGGTGTTTTGTAAACCTCTAAACGTGCCAAAAACTGCCATGGTAAATAGTGTGAATGGAAAACCAAACACTCTAATTTTATAATAAACAACGCTATACTCTAAAATTACTCCAGATGCATTATAAAGTTTAAAAATTTGATGTGCAAAAGGGTAGGTGCCAACAATTATTAGAAGGCTTAGTGCGGTGACTATAAAAATTGCTTGAGCTGGTAGGTTTTTTACGGCCTTTAAATTATTGGCCCCAAGATATTGCGATATTATAGCAGAAATTGCGCTACGTGTTTGCCCCATTACCCAAATTAACATGGATAAAAATGTACCTACAATGCCTACAGCGGCTAAAGATTCTACAGCGTTTACATTTATATTTCCAACAATTGCAGTATCTGTGATCGATAGAATAGGTTCTGATATTCCAGCAATTAATGCCGGAATAGCTAATGTATTTATACGTTTAAAGCTAATATTTGAACTCACAGCACTAATTCGTAACAATGAAACGGGTGTTCACTTTGTTTTGGAAAATAAATATCACCTAACTTCTTGTAACCTCTGCATGCATAAAACTTTTGGTTTCTTTTGTTTTGTGAAAAGGTGTCAAGTCTTACTGACGCATAGTTATTAGCCTTTGCAAACTCTTCGGCAAAAGATAATAAACGTTGTGCGTAACCATTGCCTTGAAAATCTGGATGTACGGCTAAACGATGAACATAAATATTATCACCATTTGGTGTTAGCCATTCTATAGGAATATATTCTTCATCCATAACTGTTGAAATTGTGATACACCCTATAATTGTATTTTCTTTTTCTAAAACAAAACATTCGCCTTTATTGATGTCATTCTCAAATGCTTTTGCATTTGGATAGTGCTCGTTCCATTGAAAAATGTTTTGACTAATCATGTGTAGCGCACATGCTTTTGTGATTTTTAAAATTTCAATTACATCTTCAAATATTGCTTTTCGTATCATTTAATTGTTTTACTTTTGCCTCTGAATTTAATTGTAAATTTAAGCTTTAACAGTTTGGTTATGAAAAATATTTTAGTTCCTGTTGGTTCGTCAAAAAATGCAGTGAGTCACTTACAATATGCAATAGATTTTGCTGAGGCTTGCGGCGGAAAAGTGTTTGTTGTACAAATATATAATGTATTTACAAAGGCAGGAACCATGATTAAAGTGGATAAAATTATTGAACGCGAAAGTTTAGAGTTTTTAAACGACTTGGTTGCTAAAGTTGATAAAAAGGGTGTTGACGTTATCGTTAAAACGCTTAAAGGTGATTTAATAGATACTTTAGAGTTAGCGTGTAAAGCAGCAGATGTTGATTTAGTACTTATTGAGCCTAGAACAAACTCTATTAAAGATGAAGTGTATTTAGGAAAAACATCTGGCAAAATTATTAAGCAGATGGATGTACCTGCATTAATAGTTCCAGAAGATTATAAATTTAAGGCGCCGTCAAGCATATTAATGGCTATAAAATCTGCAACAATTAAAAAGAAAAATGCATTGCAACCGCTTAAAGATTTAAAAGCTACATTTAAAACTTCTGTAAATTTATTATTGGTTAAAACACCGTTTTACAAAGCAGGCGATTTTAATGTTAGTGAAGATTTAACAGCCCTTATAGATAAAACAACAAAAACTGAAAATGCTACGACGTTTCAAGGTGTTTTAGAACATTTTCAGTCTCATAATCCAGATATGTTGTGCGTAGTGAGACGTAAGCGTGGTTTTTTTGCTAAGAAATGGGAAAAAAATACTATTTTGAAAAAAGATTTTCACAGTAGTATTCCCGTTTTGGTTTTAAGCGGATTGAAATAACACAATGGGGATGTAGCTTAGTTGGCTAGAGTTTTCAATATTATATAAATGAAATTAATTTTTGTGTATTTTGTAACTACCTATAAATTAGTTTTTTGAAAACTATTTAGCCGTTGTAATTAATCTAAAAAATTATATTTTATTTCAATTTTTTTTATTTGTTTTGTCGCACAAAAGTTTTTAGTATTAGGAGAACTTTTAGCTGAACACATTGAAATTTGTTTATAAGTTCGGTCTTTTGAAAATTAGGAAGTCATATTCAAAAGAAGCTTGCAGAGTAAGTAACCGAGATTTAAAGCTAACTTCCGTTTTAAAACATTTATCTACTCAGTATAAATTGTGTTTTGTTCCCAAAATGCGATATCAAATTATAATTTGATTTTAAGTTATTAATTCTTTTTAGAGCGCTATATGCTTTCGCTTTTTAATAACTTTTATCTTATTTATAATGAATACTAAATATATTGATTTAATCAATCAAACTTTCAATTTTCCTCAAGAAGAATTTCTTCTTAAAAAAAACCAATTATTTTTTCATGATATAGACCTAAATAAATTGGTTGAAATTTACGGAGCACCTTTAAAATTCACTTATTTGCCTAAAATTTCTGAAAACATTAATAAATCAAAAGTTTGGTTTAAAAATGCTTTGGAAAAGTATAATTACAGCGGTAATTACAACTATTGTTATTGTACAAAAAGCTCGCAATTTAAGCATGTTTTAAATGAAGCTCTAAAGAGCGATATACATATAGAAACCTCTTCAGCTTTTGATATAGACATTGTTGAGAGTTTAAAGGCAGAAGGAAAAATAAGCAACAATACATTTATTATTAGCAATGGCTTTAAGCGCGCACAATACATAACCAACATAGCAAGGTTAATAAATAATGGTCATAAAAATTGTATACCTATTATTGACAATTACGAAGAGATAGATTTACTTTCAAATGAAATAAATGGAACATACAATTTAGGCATTCGTATAGCATCAGAAGAAGAGCCTAAATTTGAGTTTTATACTTCTAGATTAGGTATTGGTTATAAAAATATTTTACCTTTTTACAATAAGCAAATTAAGAACAACTCTAAAGTAAAGCTTAAAATGCTTCATTTTTTTATTAATACAGGTATTAGAGACAATGCCTATTATTGGAATGAGCTTTTAAAATGCCTTAAAGTATACACAAGTTTAAAAAAAATATGCCCTACGCTTGATAGTTTAAATATTGGTGGTGGTTTTCCTATTAAAAACTCTTTGGCTTTTGATTTTGATTATGAATATATTATAGATGAAATTGTTAATCAAATTAAATCAACCTGTCAAGAAGAAGATGTAGATGTACCGCATATTTTTACAGAGTTTGGCAGTTTTACGGTTGGCGAAAGTGGAGGTGCAATTTATGAAGTGTTGTACCAAAAACAACAAAACGATAGAGAAAAATGGAATATGATAAACTCTTCGTTTATTACAACGCTTCCTGATACTTGGGCTATAAATAAACGCTTTATTATGTTGCCCATAAATCGTTGGAATGATACTTACGAGCGTGTTTTACTAGGCGGACTAACATGCGATAGTGATGATTATTATAATAGCGAACAGCACATGAATGCTATTTATTTACCAAAGTATAATAAATATAAACCGCTCTACATAGGTTTTTTTAATATTGGAGCTTATCAAGAATCTATTGGTGGTTATGGAGGATTACAACATTGTTTAATCCCTGCGCCAAAACATATTTTAATTGATAAAGATGCCCATGGAAATATGTCAACAAAGTTATTTAGAGAACAACAAAAAAGTGAACAGTTACTCGAAATTTTAGGTTACGAAAAACAAGCAAAATAAAAATTAAAAACAAATGCTAATTTACAAATAGCAGATACATAAAATGGAAATTAAAACTTACGCAGGTATACCAGAAGAGTTTGCAAAATTAGAACAGGCCAAAGTTGTATTAATTCCGGTACCCTATGATGGAACGAGTACATGGCAAAAAGGTGCTGATAAAGGGCCAAAAGCCTTTTTAGAAGCTTCTAAAAATATGGAACTTTTTGATATTGAAACCAATACAGAAGTTTATAAACAAGGTATTTATTTAGCCGATGCTGTTACAGAAAACGCTTCGCCAGAGGATATGGTCGATGCGGTGCACGGGATTACGAAAAAATTTATAAAGAAAAATAAATTTGTAACCATTTTTGGTGGCGAACATTCTATATCTATTGGCACAATTAGAGCCTTTAACGAGATGTTTCCAAATTTAACAGTTTTGCATATAGATGCGCATGCCGATTTACGAAAAAGTTATGATGGTAGCTCCTGTAACCATGCCTGTGCCGTTTATGAGGCAAGCCAAAATACTAACTTAATTCAAGTGGGTATTCGCTCTATGGATATAAGTGAAAAATCTGTAATAGATGTAGATAAAACTTATTTTGCGCACGACATGGCAACAGATGATGCCTGGATAGATGCTGCTGTTGAACAGATGACAGATAATGTATTTATAACGTTTGACCTAGATGCGTTTGATCCCTCAATTCTACCAAGTACAGGTACACCAGAACCAGGAGGTTTACTTTGGTATGAAACATTAGATTTTTTAAAACAAGTATTTAACGAAAAAAATGTAGTAGGTTTTGATATTGTTGAATTATGTCCAAACGAAATTGATACATCATCCGATTTTCTAGCTGCTAAACTGTATTATAAAATGTTAAGTTATAAGTTTCAAAAGGATAATATGGATAACGAATACGGTGACACCTATAATTCTAAAACAATAACCACCCCAATCTTAAAATTTAAAGACGAAGATGACAACTAAAGGTACAATTACAAATTTTATTGAAAACTATTTTTTACATTTTAATGCTGCTACAGTGGTTGATGCCGCAAAAGCTTACGAAGTGCAGTTAAATAAAGGTTCTAAAATGCTAGTATCTTTGGCAGGTGCCATGAGTACCGCAGAAATAGGCAAGATTTTCGCTGAAATGATTAGGCAAGATAAAGTTCAAATTATTTCTTGTACAGGTGCAAATTTAGAGGAAGATATAATGAATTTGGTAGCACATTCTCATTACAAACGTATACCTAATTATAGAGATTTAACCGCAAAAGACGAATGGGATTTATTAGAAAAAGGTCTTAATCGAGTTACAGATACATGTATCCCAGAAGAAGAAGCCTTTAGAAGATTGCAACAGCATATTTATAAAATATGGAAAGCGGCAGATGAGAAAGCAGAGCGTTATTTGCCACATGAGTATATGTATAAACTGTTATTGTCTGGTGTTCTAGAAGAATATTACGAAATAGATTTAAAAGATTCTTGGATGTATGCCGCAGCAGAAAAGAATTTACCTATAATTTGCCCAGGATGGGAAGATAGTACCATGGGCAATATATTTGCAAGTTATGTTCTTAAAAAAGAGCTAAAAGCCAGTACTATGAAATCTGGAATTGAGTATATGACCTTTCTTGCAGATTGGTATACAGAAAATTCTAAAAAGGGAATAGGTTTCTTTCAAATAGGTGGTGGTATTGCAGGAGATTTTCCTATTTGTGTTGTGCCAATGCTATACCAAGATATGGAACGAACAGACACACCCTTTTGGAGTTATTTTTGTCAAATAAGCGATTCTACTACAAGCTACGGCTCTTATTCTGGAGCTGTGCCAAATGAAAAAATAACTTGGGGTAAATTAGATATTAATACTCCAAAATTTATCATTGAGAGTGATGCTACAATTGTTGCGCCATTAATTTTTGCCTATTTATTAGGCATGTAACTCTAAAAAATAATAACAGAAATTATATATTGTTAACAACTGAATGAAGGTGTATTAAATTTATTATTCCTAGGATGTTGTTATGACTTTGCTGAAGTGGTTTAGATTAACTCTATCGAACAAAACGGTAAACTTTGGCATGTGCGCCATAAACACCACTGCATAAATATGTTGTAAAATAGTAAACAAAATATTTAGAAAAGATAAATGAAAGCAAAGGATATAGAAAACATTGAACTTAAGTTTTTAGATTTAAAGGACTATCAAGAACTTAAAACCGCTATGATATCCGCATATACAAATATGCCAGATTCTTATTGGAAAGAGCATCATATTGCATCGTTAATAAAAAAAATTCCAGAAGGACAAGTTGTAATAAAAATTAACGGGCAATTGGCAGGCTGCGCGCTGTCTATTATTGTTGAATGTGATGATTTTGAAGACAACCATACCTATCGCGACATCACGGGAAATTATTCTTTTAGTACGCATACTAATGATGGCGATGTACTTTATGGTATTGATGTTTTTATAAAACCAGAATATCGAGGGTTACGTTTAGGCAGAAGGCTTTACGATTACCGCAAAGAAGTTTGCGAAAAACTGAACCTTAGAGGGATAGCCTTTGGAGGAAGAATGCCTAATTATAGTAAATATTCCGATAAAATTTCTCCTAAGGAGTATATTGAAAAAGTAAAGCTTAAAGAAATAAACGATCCCGTATTAAACTTTCAGATATCTAACGATTTTCATCCTGCCAAGGTTATCAAAGGGTATTTAAAAGGAGACGAGGCCTCTGGTGAATTTGCAATATTAATGGAGTGGGATAATATTTATTATGAAAAACCAAGCAAAAAAGCCGCAATAAAGAAAAAAAATGTACGATTAGGTTTAATACAATGGCAAATGCGCCCTTATAAGGATTTGGATGAATTATTAAATCAAGCCGAATATTTTATAGATGCAGTAGCAGGATATCGTTCAGATTTTGTGCTATTTCCTGAGTTTTTTAATGCACCTTTAATGGCAAAAGACAATCATTTAAGTACACCCGATGCCATTAGGGAGTTGGCGAAACATACCCAGGCAATAGTAGATAAATTTTCTGAGTTTGCTATCTCATACAATATCAATATTATTTCAGGAAGTATGCCAGAAATGCGCGATGGAAATTTGTATAACGTAGGGTATTTGTGCAGACGCGATGGCACGGTTGAGCGTTATGAAAAACTGCACGTTACGCCTGATGAAGCAAAAGTTTGGGGTATGCAGGGCGGGAGCCAAATAAAAGCTTTTGATACAGACTGTGGTAAAATTGGGATTTTAATTTGTTATGATTCTGAGTTTCCAGAACTAAGTCGTTTGCTAGCCGATGAAGGGATGGATATTCTTTTCGTGCCATTTCTAACAGATACACAAAACGGATATTCAAGAGTGCGCTA
The DNA here is from genome assembly GCA_937923515.1 of uncultured Flavobacteriaceae bacterium. Classification (GTDB taxonomy): domain Bacteria; phylum Bacteroidota; class Bacteroidia; order Flavobacteriales; family Flavobacteriaceae; genus Jejuia. The sequence goes on along the minus strand of CALDUF010000049.1, from coordinate 10,359 downwards.
CTGCTCGCAAGCGCGTGCTATTGAAAACGAATGTTATGTTGCCATTGCCGGAAGTGTTGGTAATTTACCTAACGTTGAAAACATGGATATACAGTTTGCAAAATCAATGGTATTTACCCCATGCGATTTTTCGTTTCCTACCAACGGCATTAAAGCCGAGGCTACACCAAATACAGAGATGATTCTCATTGCCGATGTAGATATAGATCTTTTAAGAGAATTAAATCAATTTGGAGCGGTAAAGAATTTAAGAGACAGACGCAAAGATCTTTTTGAACTCAGAAAGAAATAAAATATACAATAACAATTAAAAAAAATTTAATGTTGGATAACTTAAAAATAATAGGAAGTGAAGAATGGTGTGTATTTGAAACCTTTGGTATTCCTGCAATAAAAGCAAGGGTAGATTCTGGTGCAAAAACATCTTCAATTCAAGCAAATAAAATAAAAATCTTCTATAAAGATACCGAAGAGTGGGTGCGTTTTCATGTTAATCCAATTCAAGATAATAGAAGCATAAATATAAGTTGTGAGGCAAAAGTACACGCTAAACGTTCTATAAAAAGCTCAATGGGTATTTCAGAAGAACGTATTGTTATCAAAGCACCAGTAAGTTTAGGTGGTGATACTTTTGATATAGAATTAACACTTGCTAACAGAGATTCTATGGAATTTAGAATGCTATTAGGGCGCGAAGCTTTAAACGAAAGATACTTAGTAAATTCGTCTGCCAATTATCTTTTAAAACAATTTTCGAAAGATGAGATAGATAATAGGTACGCTGCTTTTAGAAAAGAAAGAACAGGCTTAAAAATTGCTTTGTTAGCAAGTAATCCGGAGTTATTTAGTAATAAACGTATTATTGAAGCAGGACGTGCACGGGGGCATGAAATGGTTTTTTTAAATGTGGAACAAGCGTATATGAAATTTGATGCTAAAGAACCTCAAATACGATACCGAGGTGGAAATATTATAGATCAGTTTGATGCCATAATTCCGCGAATAAAACCATCTGTTACATTTTATGCTTGTGCGTTATTAAGACAGTTTGATGCCATGGGCACCTATTGTTTAAATGCTGCTGATGCCATAACGCAGTCTAGAGATAAATTATTGGCAACCCAATTATTCGCAAAAAACGATCTGCAGATACCAATCACTGGTTTTGCAAACTCGCCATTGGATACTAAAGATTTAATAAAAATGGTAAATGATGCTCCGTTAATTATTAAATTATTAGAAAGTACTCAGGGCAAAGGTGTAGTGTTAGCAGAAACTACTAAGGCTGCAGAAAGTGTTATTAATGCATTTAAAAGTGTTAAAACTAACATATTAGTTCAAGAATACGTAAAAGAGGCAAATGGGCAGGACTTACGTTGTTTTGTGGTAAATGGAAAAGTGGTAGCCTCAATGCAAAGACAAGCCGCTAAAGGAGAATTTAGAGCTAATATTCATCAAGGTGGTACGGCCTCAAAAATAAAGATCACCGCTAATGAGCGTAAATTAGCCATAAAAGCTTCTAAAATTTTAGATTTACCAGTCGCAGGAGTAGATATTATTAGGTCTAATAAAGGTCCTTTGTTATTAGAAGTGAATTCTTCTCCTGGGCTTGAAGGTATAGAAAATGCAACTGGACTAGATATAGCAAATATTATGATTGAGGCCATAGAAAAGAAGCTTAAGTTTAAACACCAAATTGCCAAAAAATAATTTAGCAGTATAGTTTTTGTAGTAGTTTTTACTTCCAAATGCATACATTTGTGGCATAACATAAATATCTTAGTTGTTTTACACGGTGCATGGTTTTAGAGGCTGTAAATAACACAATGGGGATGTAGCTCAGTTGGCTAGAGCGCTTGACTGGCAGTCAAGAGGTCGTCGGTTCGAATCCGATCTTCTCCACATTAAAAAAGCAATATCGTTTGATATTGCTTTTTTTATTTGAATTCTTCGTTGTAAAATGTTGTAGCATCTTCAAGTGCCAACTCTAATAGTGCTATTTCGTTTTTTGTTCTTTCGCTACTCCAGTTCAAAAGTAATGCAATATCCTTTGTAACACTATCTTTAAATTTGTAGATGCTAGCGATATCAAAATACAAGCGGCCAGTACGTCTTATAAAAAAGTCGTTGAGGCTATTTACCATTTCAAAATGCACACCAAACCACGCCTCGGCTCTAATTAGATTTTCTAAAGGGTTGTGAGATTCAAAATCATGTATTTTTTTAATAATAGTGTCAGCCTGTTTACCATAATATCTGCACAAATAGTTGGCATAATATGCTTCTGAAATCCCTATTCGCAGTAATTTATCTGTTAGCTCTTGTTGATATGCTGCTATGTCTTTGCTAGAGTTGAGCGGCGGTTGTACTAACGAAATTGTTGCTGTAGTAGGTTCTAGTAATGCGCTTGTATTATGTTCTTTAGAATACGTTTTTAACACAGTTTCTAAAGCTCTATATGCCATTTTTCTGTAGCCTGTAAGCTTACCGCCAGCCATAGATATTAAGCCACTTTTTGATACGAATATTTCATCTTTCCTGGATAATTCTGAAGCCGATGTATTTTCCTCATGAATTAATGGTCGTAATCCTGCCCAACTCGATTCTATATCATTTAGCGTTAATTTTACAGTTTTAAATGTATTATTTACAGCGTTTAGTAGGTAGTTGGCATCTTGTTGTGTAGTAACAATACGGTCTAAGTCTCCAGAGTAATCAGTGTCTGTAGTGCCAACATAGGTTACGCGCCCTCTTGGAATAGCAAATACCATTCTACCATCAGACACATCAAAATACACCGATTGTTTTACAGGTAGTTTTTCAAAAGGAAATACCAAGTGCACACCTTTTGTAAGATGCAAACGCCTTTTATTAATAGAATTGTCCTTTTTTCTAATGGTATCTACCCACGGGCCAGCTGCAGATAAATAACTTTTGGCTTTAACGGTAAATACCTCGCTTGTGTTTATGTCTGTACAATTTAAACTCTCAATTTTTGAGTTTGCATTATAGTTAAACGCAGTCATTTCACAATAGTTAATTAAAGTTGCTCCTAGTGCTGCTGCATTTTTTAAAATTTCAATGGCTAATCGGGCATCATCTGTTTTATATTCAGCATAAAGTCCGCCACCCACAACAGTTTTTTCATCTAGCAAGGGTTCTTGAGTGAGCGTTTCTTGTTTGTCGAGCATTTTTCTGCGATCGTCACCTTTAACATCAGCTAAAAAATCGTAAACCTTTAAACCTAGTGCTGTCATAAGTTTACCATAGGTGCCGCCTTCTACCAGTGGTAATAGCATTTTTTGAGGTGTTACTAAGTGTGGTGCAAGATTGTGAACAATGGCACGTTCTGATCCTGATTCTCGAACTAAACTAATCTCAAAATTCTTTAAATAACGTAAACCACCATGAATAAGTTTTGTAGATTTATTACTAGTGCCAGAAGCAAAATCATTTTTTTCTACTAAACACACCTTAAGACCTCTTGCTGAAGCATCAAGTGCAATACCAGCGCCAGTAATACCACCGCCAATTATGGCTAAATCAAAAACTTCGGTTTTAAGTTTTTGTATTTGAGACGTTCTGTGTAAAACAGAAAAGGTTGAAGTGTTCAATTTATTGTTTTATAAAGTTTATAATAAGCGCAGTAACATTTTTTAACGGTTCAGGCATTGCTGTTTTAACCCAAGGGTGTCTTGCGTTAAATACGTGATCTGCATTTTCAATAATTTCAAATTTACTTGTTTTATTCCAAGAATGCAGTTGTATAGCTTCTTCTAACAAAACACTAGTGTCTTTATCACCATGTATAATGAGATAAGGAATTTTTAAATTCGAAACAGCACGTTTTATAGTAAGCCTTTCTTTATTTGTTATAAAGTCTTCATAAAATTGATAATAGTGCGGCATTTGCTGTTTTGTACGGCCATTCATTATGTATTTTACGCCATCTTTTTTCCATTGTTCTAGTGTTCCTATGGTTGAGCTTCTTTTATCGTAGTGGCATACACCTGCAAGACTAATTACTTTCGAAACACGAGGATCTTCTTCGGCTTTTATGGTTACAATGCCGCCACCTCTGCTATGTCCTATTAAAGTAATGTTGTTTGTATTACTATTGGTTTTAAATTCTGAATTTTGACAAATCCAATCCATCACAGATTCTAAATCGTCAAGCTCTTTTGTGTAATTGTTGTTACCAAAGGCTTCTAAATCTGGAAAGTCTATAGGTTGCTCTAGTGTACCGCCGTTATGCGAAAAATTAAATTTTATAAAAAAGTAACCTGCATTAGCAATTCCTTTTGCCATTAAATCCCAAGCACCCCAATCTTTAAATCCTTTGTAACCATGGCAGAATATGACTATTGGTTTTGGCGTATCGTTTGGGTGATAAAATACATCTGTTACAATAGGCTTTTTATGTTTACCTTCAATACTACTATTTTTTATAATTTTCATAGCGGGTTATACGTCTTTTTCTATAAAATCAATATTAGGATTGCATATTTCTAAAATAAGTGCTTTTAATTCTATCTCGAATGCAGCAATAGTTTCTAATGTGATTAATGTATTTTTCTTCCCTCTTGTATGCTCTTTTTTTGCAAATTTTAGAACGCCAGAATTTAAATTCTTAAATGAAATAATACCAGCTTCAATAGGAAGACTGACGTTATTAGATTTGTACATCATATACGCATAAGCTAATATCTGAAAACTTTTACTGTATTTTTTGTAGTCTGTTGTAATGTCTTCCCAATCTATAACTTCTACTTGATTTTGCTGAACGTTTCCAGTTTTATAATCAATTATTCTTAAAGTGCCGTTAAATTGATCTACTCTATCAACTTTTCCAGTGAGTTTTACCGGAAATTCTAGTTCGTCTAGATGTATGTCTATGTCATTATTTGCTTCAATTTGAAGAATTTTTATCTCGTTTCCAGCGGTTATACTCTCAATTTCAGTATTAAGAAAGTTTAACACATAACGTTTTGCAATCTCAAATACAATAAGGTTTTTTCCTTTTGAAATGTCACCTTCTTTATATTCATTTTTAAAATGAAATAAAACACGTGTTTCAATTTTTGGTATCAACTTTTTAATAACCTCTACCGTTAATATATTGCCAATAAACGGTTTGTAAAAATCTTCTAACGTGTTATGTACCACTGTGCCTAAGGTGTTTGCTGCCACGGTTTCTTCTACATCATCATACTCTCTTATTTTCAATATTTTTTGATAATAGAAATCAATGGGATTTCTCATATAATTTGTTAGAGACGACGGCGAAAACCCACGTTTTGAAAGTGATAAAATAGCCTTTAAAAGTGCATCTGTTTTTTTAATAATCTTTACATTTTGTGTAATAACAGGAACTTTAGGCGAAACTATTTGATGGTTTATATGATGTATACCCTCTAATTCTAACTGTGTTATAAATCGGCTTTTTTCACCTCCTGTGAGCATATCAGCTTCGGTATTGTAAAGAATAAATACACGTTTAGCGCGTTGTAAAAGCCTGTAAAAATGATAGGTGTATACAGCGTCTTTTTCTTTATAAGTTGGTAGCCTTTTCTCCAGCTTTACATCAAACGGTATAAAAGAATTATTACTTTTTCCAGCGGGCAATATACCTTCGTTTACTGATGCTATTATAATGGTTTCGAAATCTAAAACTCGAGATTCTAACATTCCCATTATTTGCAAGCCTTCAAGTGGTTCTCCTTGAAAATCCAGTGTTTCAGAACTCAACAATTCTTTATAAACATTGTGTAAAGCCGACACATCTTTAATATGGTTATATTCTAAATTTAATCTAAGTATTTCGTTGAATAAGGTATTGAATCGATATAAATATTCTAGAGACAATCTATTTGATGACTTGTCTTTATCTAAATACGATTTTAATGTAAAAATTATATTTGTACAGTTAGATAGTGCACTTTCTACAGAAGTTTGCCAGCCATAAAACAGTAAATCTATTATATTTTCGTGCTTTGGTGCTATGGCTTTTAACTGTTCGGTTTTAATATAGGTTATATTATTAGTATTTATATGAGCTATAATTTTGTTAGCAGCATCAACAGTATCCAAAAGTAAAAGTGGCCTTATAAATTGATGCGACACAATTGCAAGAACATCTTTGTAATAATAACTACCTGAAGCATTTTTATGAATGCGAAATAGGTTTTCGAAAAGCGATGCTAAAGGAATGGATTTTAAAGGAAATCCCATGGTAATATTCAAAGCCTCTATGCTTGAAGGTAATGCATTTAAAACAGGTGTAAGCAAGTTTTCATCACCTAAAACTACCGCTGTATGCGATAAGCTGTTATCTTCTTGTTGTAAACTCTCAAGCAGTTCGCCAATATATTTTGCTTGTCCAACGTTTTTTGGAATTCCAAAAGCAGATATTGTTTTTTCTTTAGAATAATGTTTAGTAATCCAATTAAAAGAATTGTTTCTAAAATAATTCCAGTTTGCTTTATGTGTTCTTGTAAAAAGGCCAGCGTCATGTTTGGGGTTATTGATGAATACGCTGTCTATATCCCAATATATTTTTGCAAGATCGTTCTGCAACAACTCTTGAATTATGGTTTCCTCAGCAGTATTTAAAGCATTAAAACCTAAAAAAATGAGTTTGTCATTATTCTTGTTTTCAATATAAGATTGAATATTTTCGACAGCTTCTCTGTAAATTAAGCCTTGGTAACCAATATTTTTATTAATTAATGTTGTTGTAAAATGCTCATAATATATGGGCAGTTTGTTCCAAAACGACAAGTAGTTTTTAATAAATTCTGTTTGGTTTTCTTCTAACGACCAGTGGTTTACTTCCTGTACTGCGGCTAAATATTTAAAGATTTGTTGTTGCGGTATTAAGTAGCGGTCAATTTCATTAAAGTCTTGTAATAAAATTTGTGCCCATTTAGAAAAAGACTCAAAAGTGTCTTGTTGAGATTTTTCAGTTAGTTTTTGGTATGTGGTATAAAACTCAAAAAGTAAATCGGTATTGGGTATGCTTTTAAGTTGCGACAATTCCTCAACAAATTCCTCAATGCTTAATATCTTGGGCGCAAAAAGCGTTTTTAAGTTTACCTTAGCTATTTGGTGTTTTAAAAATAATCCAGCACGTTTACTTGGAAGTATAAATGTAAGTTCTGAAAGATTATAATTTTCTTTTTTTAAATCTTTTAAAACATCAAAAATAAAATTAGTCATATGTATAAAAATAAAAAACGCTTCGGATATTCCGAAGCGTTTTTTAACTTATCTATTTATATAATTAATTAGCAGCTATTATTTTGCTAAGTTAATTTCTACACGTCTGTTGTTTGCTCTACCAGCTCTAGTTTTGTTAGAATCGATTGGTCTAGTCTCTCCATATCCAAGAGCAGATAATCTAAATGCATCAATACCATTTGTAACTAAATATTCTTTTACTGAATTAGCTCTAGAATCAGATAATCTTTGATTTAAAGTATCGCTACCTACACTATCAGTATGTCCTTCTACTGTAAACTTAGCAGTTGGGTATTCTTTAAGTATTGCAATAATATCTCCTAATACAGCTGCAGATTGAGCTTTGATAGTTGATTTTCCAGTATCAAATAAGATAGTTTTAGCATACTCATTTAAAGTAGCTTGAACTTGCTCAGTTACTTCAGGACAACCATTGTTAGCAACAGTACCTTTAACGTCAACACACTTATCATCTTTATCTAATACACCGTCGCCATCAGCATCTGCCCATGGACATCCTTTATTTGCAGCAGGACCAGCTTCATCTGGACACTTATCGTCAGCATCAGTAACACCGTCACCATCAGCATCTGGACAACCAGCTAAAGATTTTAAACCAGCAACAGTAGGACAGTTATCATCTTTATCAACAATACCATCACCATCGCCATCAGGACAACCGTTAAATTCAGCTGAACCAGCTTCATTAGGACAATCATCTTTACTATCTTCTATACCATCGCCGTCAGTATCAGGACAACCATTAAATGCTTCTAAACCAGCAACGTCTGGACAAGCATCGTCTTTATCGTATATTCCATCACCGTCAGTATCAGTCCCACCAAATCTGATAGAAAGACCTGCAGTATGTTGGAAATGTGTATCAAGAAAATCTTCGAAAGCATGTTTGTAAGATGTTTGGATGGTTAAACCAATGTTTTCGTTAAACCAAAGGTTGAAACCTAAAGTACCGTTTAAAGTACCAGCTCCAATTTCATCTATCCAAGTGTAACCACCACCAATACCTACGAAAGGATCGAAAGTTTTCCATTCAAGTGCTTCACCAATACCGTACTTAATAGTACCGTCTAAACCATAGTATGATAAATCATCAACGTTGCTTGTTTCATCTGGTACTGCACCAGGTACATCACCCCATTTTTCAATTTTGTTTAATGAACCTGCTACTCCAAAAGAAAACCCATTTCCTATATACTTAGAAACAGAAACTGTAGATAAAGAAGGTAAAATATTATAATGATCAGAAACGTTGGCGAACTCTTCAAAGAAAGATTCACTTGCAGTACCTCCTGTTGTAAGTAGACCATCACCTGTAGGATAAGCATCTACTGCATTAATTCCTAATGTAATTTGCCAAGGGTTGTTTTTGTCTTGCGCATCAACGTTGCTATAACCTAGTACAAGCAACATAGCGAACAATAATCGGCTAAGATTTTTCATATTCAAAAGTTTAATTTTTAAGTGTTAATTGAGAACAAAAGTAAGTTGTTAAATATTATTAACAAAGACAAATATATAAAAAAAATGAAGATTACCTGTATTCATGCTTATTTCAGAATGATTTTAGATAACTTTTTTTGCAAATGAGTACATTTTAATCCTTTAATTTTAAATGATTTTTAAGGAAATACCCTCATTAATATATATGAGAATTTTTTTTCTAATAGAATAACCAATTTCTGTCAGAATAAAATCGTAATCCTTTATTTGACTGACATGATTTTGTTGTGCTTCTCCGGTCTTATAATCAATAATTACAGCAGTTTTCTCTTTATTATTGATAACCAAGCGGTCTGGACGTACTATTCTTCCAGTATTAGTAATGATATCTCTTTCATTATATATAATATAGTCATTAGAATAAAAAGATTTTAGTTCTGGATGATTTACTATTTTTATAATACTGTTTTTAATATGTTCTTTTTGTAATTCCGTAATTTCAGATTTAGCATAACATTCATTTAAGGCATTCTCAACATCATCTATGGTATTAATATTTGCCATAATATCATGAATAATATTACCTTTTTCTATGGCATCTTGTTGACGTGTGTCCCATAAAGCTCCTGATTTTGTAACAATTTTAATATTCAAATCTTCTTTTGCTGTGGATGTAAAACGTTTCTGTTCTAATACATCAGCATTGGTGTTAGAAGTAAAGCCAATGTTGTTTGCATTACCAAAAGAATAGGAATTTTCATTACCGTTCCAAATACCTGAGTTTTTTAAGTAGTTAATTAACAATCCAGAATATTTTTTGTTTTTGGATTCGTCTTTTAATTTATCATCATTTTTTGAAATAATATGAAGTTGTGCTTTTGCACGTGTTAATGCAACGTATAGTAAATTTATGTTATCTAACTCCTGTTGCGATTTGTGTTGCGCAAATAATGTAGCACCTTGTGTGCCAAAATATTCCATATCAGCATTAAAGTTTAAAAGTGTATGCGAAAAGCCAGCATAAGTACTTTTATCTAAATTAAACCACTCTTTAGGTTCTATTTCTTTGTAAAGATCTAAATCTGCATAAGGAAAAATCACTACATTAAATTCTAAGCCTTTAGATTTATGTATGGTCATTATTTGAACCGCATTTTTACCTTCGGGTGAAACGATACTTAAGGTTTCTTTTTTCTTTTCGAAATAGTTAAGAAAGGATGAAATATCTGAGCCTTTTTTTTGATAAAAATCTAAAACAAAATCAAAATAGCTTTGTAGGTATGCATCAGGAGTTTTTACTAAGTTAAAGCTTCTTGCAATAGTTTCAACCAAATCGTATAGTGGTAATTGAATTATGCTGGAAGCTGTAATATAAACGCCATATTGTTTTAAGGCTTCAAAAAGGTGTGGTAAATTTAGTTGGATATATTTAGAAAAAAACTCGTGTTTATCTTCTATATCAAAAGCGTCGCTTAAAAAGTGTAACACTTCAATTTTTACTTCGTTATTTTCAGGTTGTGTAAGTAATTTTAAAATGTTGTTTACAAAAAGTACTTGAGGTGCATTTGCAACTAATAGGGTTTCTGAAGATAAAATTGGAATGTCGTTTTCACTCAAATAATTTGCAATAGCAACACCTTCTTTTTTCTTTCGTACTAA
>CALDUF010000048.1 GCA_937923515.1 uncultured Flavobacteriaceae bacterium | reverse complement strand
TTTGCCAGGTATTTGTTTGCTCATTCTATCTACTTCAAATATTATGATAGACTTGAGTAGGGAGATTAAAGTGCTTATCAATGAAAATGAAGGGAATGCTTCCACCTTAATTGAGCGCAAACTAAAGCAACTTAAACTCATAAATCGCGCCATGGCACTACTGTATTTATCAGTAGTTAGCTTTGTGCTTTCAGCACTCTTTTCTGGACTAAAGGAAAACGCAGGTTGGAATTATCAAGGAGATATTTATGTGCTCTTTTTGGGAATATTAGTGGCAATACTAGCACTTTTAAGCCTAATGCTATATTCTTTTAGAGCTGTAAAATTAAGACAAGACCAGTATCATAAAACCTGTTAAATACCTTTATAGTTTTAAGAGAAAGAAGTATCTTTTTAATCTTGAGAAACTTGATATGAAAGATAAATTTTACTAAAAAAAGTATATAGTCTTAGCTTCCAAATACTAGCTTATTAGTAAGTTTTTCCAAGGGTTCGTAAGCTGAAGGTGTAGTTTATAATAACAGAGGGACGACTATTTTAATTCGTCCCTTTTTTGCGTTTATAACATAAGCCATTTAAATAAACATCATTTTGAAACCAAGCGATTTATATCGTCATTTAATTTCTAGTAATTAATTGAGACTCTCTGTTTTTTGATAATAAGTCAACATATTTTAAGCCCTCATAAAAAGGAATATATACTTGGTATTATGTATTTAAATTGGTGGAAAGTGAAATGAAAATGTTTCAAGTTTAAAACGTATTGAAGCGTATTATACAACTTCGAACTTTGGGTTTGATGCACTTAAAATTATTTTTAGAACTTTAAATGTATTTACAAGATTTTGAATGATATAGAAGCCAATGATTGGAGACGTTTTTAGAGTTTTATCAACCGATTTGTACTTTTTTTAAGCCATCAATAATTGTTAGATTAACGACTGATAAAACCAATGTATTATTCGTTTAAGAATAAACATATTAACTGTTTCTTTAAAAAAGAAGTGTTATGTCTAGAAACTAAAAATTAAAAAGCCTATTGTTTAAAATCATTAGCGATTCTAAACAATAGGGCCTTGTTTTACTGAAGGTTTGTTGTACTTAAGCTTCAGCTTTGTGAAGCGCAACTACAATAAGTACAGCTGCACCATTAATCCAATAGAAGTAAGCATCAAGTCCTTCAAAAGAAAAGATAAATGGCGCTACTAAAAATAATACGGCTACTGCACCATCTACTAATAAGTGCGAGCGGTACGAAATAATTGGGAGGAATCCTGTTTGATGATCTGTTACAATGGTTAGTCCAAAGGCGGCTATACCAACTATTATTGATAGGTAAAACGCAAGTGGATTGGTTTCGCCTAGGCCTAATAAAAAGGGTAAAACCATTAAAGAAATTGCAACTGGGTAATCTAAGTACGAGTGGATTTTTTTTGTGATAAATCGCATAATTTTATTTTTTATGATTATTGATAGTTCAAAGATAAATTAGAGCTTAAGTGTTTGAAATACAGTTTGTTCCTGTTTAATTGTATATTTTTCATTTTAAAGTAGAATAGTGTTTAAGAGCAAAGTTGTATGGTATGAATCTTTGCTTTTTTTGATGTAATATGTGCTTAGAATACAAGCTGTTATTTATTTGATTTGTTGTAAATAAATTTTAAGAATAAAATCCTTTTACATGTCTTGATTAGAAAGTGTTTTGAAGAATGTTATTATCTAAATTGACTATCTAAACGTTTTAAAGTACTTACAGCATTCTTAAAGTAAAAACGAATTAAATTAAAAAAGCCTGTCCTCTAGAATCATTAATTGATTAAAGAGGACAGGCTTTATTTGTGTTGTAGGTTTACTACACTAAGGCAACTGGCTTTTGCGCTTCGTTTTTATGTAAAGACACTACCAAAAGTACAGCAGCACCGTTAATCCAATAGAAATAAGCATCAAGTCCTTCAAAGGAAAAGATAAATGGTGCTACTACAAATAATACAGCTACAGCACTATCTACTAATAAGTGTAAACGGTATGAAATAACAGGTAATAATCCCGTTTGATGATCTGTTAAAATAGTTAAACCTAGAGCAGCTATACCTACTATTAGCGAAAGGTAAAACGCAATAGGATTAGTTTCGCCTAAGCCTAATACAAATGGTAATACCATTAAAGAGATTGCTACTGGGTAATCTAAATACGAGTGGATTTTTTTTGTGATAAATTGCATAATTTTTATTTTTTTATGGTTATTAATTATTGATAGTACAAATATAGCCTCGTTGTAAAGGGTTTGAAATATAGGTTGTTCCTGTAAAATTGTACATTTTTCACTTCAACGTAAAAAAGTATCTATTAGCACTAATAAAATATACAAAACGGTGTTTTTTTTATGGTGAAATATTAAAAATAGTGGTGGCGTCTATCAGCTTTAGTGTTAATATTTATTAGTGTAAAGCGATTTAATTTTTTTTATATTTATCACCTAACTAAAACAACCTATTATAATGAAATTAGAATACTCAAGTATAAAAGATGAGAGTTTGTTTACCCTCACCAATTTTACCTGTGGGCCAGCAATGAATCTACTAGATAAAAAAGGATTATATAAAATACTTTGGGCAAGAGATAGAGATACAACTATAATTGTAGATGGATATAGGTTGCAAATTAAAAAGGACCAAGTTGCATTTTGTACGCCACTTAATATTGTGGAGATGGAAAAAGACGCGGGACTCACTGCTTTTATTTTTAACCGTGAATTTTATTGTATACGCGACCACGATGCCGAAGTGTCCTGTCAAGGATTTTTATTCTTCGGTTCTTCACTTCCACCTGTAATTACATTAAATGAAAAGGAGGTTGCTAATTTTGAAGCTATGTTTCTTATTTTGAAAGAAGAGTTTGAAACAAAAGATCATATTCAAGGGGAAATGCTTCGTACGGTTTTAAAGCGTTTGCTTATTAAAGCAACCCGATTAATTAAGATTGAGAATTCTGAAGAAGATATGCCTAAACCACAGTATGATATGGTACGACAATACCATCTGTTGGTAGAGCAACATTTTAGAGAAAAACATCAAGTTGCCGATTATGCTAATATGCTGTTTAAGTCGCCAAAAACACTATCTAATTTATTTAAAAAATCTGGTGATAAATCTCCTTTAAAAATTATAAACGAACGTATTGTTTTAGAAGCTAAAAGGTTGCTTTTTTATTCTGATAAAACTGCTGAAGAAATTGGTTATGAAGTTGGTTTTTCTGAACCTGCACATTTTTCTAAGTTTTTTAAAAACCAAGTGGGTTCACCACCTGCTACGTTTAAAAAGGAGTTTAAAGAGTCGCTGTAGTTATGTATAGCGTAAAACTTTAACTTTACACGTAACAACAAAAGTGTTGCTACGTTATAAAATGTCACTTGGTAAAGCATCTAAGTAAGCGTGTAGTGTGCCTTTTCTAAATTTATTAAATACAGCAACAGATGCTTTTTCAGAAATGCCTTTTAAAAAATCAGGATTCATATTATTTAAATACCCTTCAAACTCAACAACCGTTTCGTTGCGTTTAGCACCTTTTCTAAATATTTTAGTGAGTTCTTTTTTAGTATAAGTTTCAGTATTTATTTGATATACCGCTTTGGATGCATCTGCATTTTTTAAGAAGGTTCGATAATTAAAATTCGAAGTCTCATAAATTTCAAGAATAAGTGTAGAAACTGATGCTGGTTTTGTTGTGTTTTTAGTAGATGTACTTTTGTACATGGTGCCCATTTCAATAGTATGAGATGCTACATGGGTTTGAGCAAATGACATGCTTGAAACGAGTATAACTGTAAATGCTGTGATTAAAGTTTTCATATCTATAGTGTTCTAAATTATAATGTAAAAATAGCTTGATTATAAAGGTTGTGTAATACATATTTAGCACTATTAATTGTACATCTCTCCCTTAGTGTATTATCATTAAATTTGATAAAAAAAGAACAGCTCACTTTTGGTGAGCCGTTCAAAATTAAACTACATTAATCTTAGGGATTAAGCAAACGTAGCTTCTAATGGTGTTACAGCAGGAAAATCAACTGGGATTTTCGTAGTATTATTTATATAGTTTGAAATGGTTTTATCACCAACTAAAGCTATTGTGTCTATTAAGTTTTCTTTAGTCCACCCTGCATTAAAAAAGTTTTCTAGAATAGCAGCGTCTGTATTACCTCGGTTTTCGGTGATGTTTTTTGCGAGTTGTGCTAGTGCATCTAGCTTTGTGTCAAATGGTGCTTGACCTGCGCGTAAATCTAAAATTTGATCATCTGTAAATCCGTTCATTTTACCAATAGCTGTATGT
>CALDUF010000047.1 GCA_937923515.1 uncultured Flavobacteriaceae bacterium | reverse complement strand
CTGCACTTAAAAAATCATACAGAAGAACGAGAACGCCACGTAAATCACCTTAGCGAGCACATCAATTGGCAAAAAGTACGCTCTAAAACTGTTCTAGAACTCGCATTAAAAAACAATATGATTCAATTAGAAAAAAACATTGTTTCTTTAACCGAAAAAGGCGAAGATTTTACATCTCAAGCTATTGACTACATCATCACCAACGAAGATGCTCAAATAGAAGATATGAAGGATGATTTCTTTTTGTTTAGGGGTTAACTGAAAAATAGACCTGTGAGGTTTTAAAAACCTGACAGGTCTGAGAATAGAAATATTTAAAATGGCACAACACAACGAACTCGGTAAAAAAGGAGAACAACTTGCTGTAGATTTTCTTTTGAAGCACAACTACGCTATTGTAGAACGCAATTACCGTTTTGAAAAAGCTGAAGTAGATATTATAGCCCAAAAAGACGATGTTCTTGCCATTGTAGAAGTAAAAACGCGTTCTACAGCCGATTTTGGAGATCCTCAAGATTTTGTGAAACCCAAGCAAATAAAAAATTTGGTAAAAGCTGTTGATGCCTATGTTACCGTAAACGATTTAGATGTAGAAGTTCGCTTTGATATTGTTGCAATTGTTAAAGAAGGTAAAGGCTATACCATTGAGTATTTAGAGAATGCTTTTTATCATTTTTGAAAAAATACTTCAATCGTGCCCCCTTTAGAATAACATCATTATTCTTTTTCCGCTTCGGTTGGGGTAACTGCAGTTTCTAAAAAGGCTTTTAAGGTTTCAAAATCCTCAGGCTTTAAAACTATTTTTTTATCCTTATCTAGTACAAAATATGTTGGTGTTGCAGTAACGCCGTAGTTGTTTCCTATTGGGTTATCCCACTTCCCTTCTCCGTATACATGAATAAAATTGGGGAAATCGTAGGTTAGGGTTTTCCATCCGTAAGGATTGTCTTCTAAACCTATTGCTATTACTTTTACTTTTTCTTTTTCAAATGGTGTAATGAGCTTGTGTAATTCTGGAATTTCCTTGAGACAGTGCGAACAACTACTACTCCAAAACGCTATAACATAATGTTCGGCACTATCTAATTTGCTTAACAGGGTTTTAGTCGTTTTTTTTGCTTTAGTAATGTCCATTGCAAAATCTGGCGCTTGAGCTCCTATAGCGGTATTTTTATATAATATTAGTGCTTCTAAAAGCTGTTGGTCGTTTAGCTTCACCGATAAGTCCATCAAATAATTTTCTGCTATAAAATTGGCTACGGCATCTATTTTTAAATCTACCATCTGCTCCCACAAATCAGTATATAAGGTTTTTTTAACTGTATCAGGTGCATGTATCATCGCGTTATCAAATACCTTTATGTTTCTTTTATAATCAGCCTCTTCATTTCCAGGTTTTGATGACATCCCAAATACGTAATTAAGCATACGTTCTGTTAAAAATTTAGAGCGTTGTAATGTCTCATTATTAAAATCTACATGGTCAAAATAATGCGTTTCTAAACCTTTTACATAAGTTTCAACATCAACAATTCCCTCAGGAATATACGGGCTATTCGCCTTTATAAAATTTGACGCTATTGTACCTTTTGATGCTTCTTCAAAACCTTTTTGCGTTTCACGTTGTGTTTTAAAAATAGCTTCTAAAGCAAGCGTGTCTTTAGTTTTACTATTGTCTCTAAAATAATTACCAATACTGTTGGTAATCATTAACATACTATTAGTGTAAGACTCTAGTAGCTTATTTTCTCTTGATGCTAAAAATTCAACACCAGTTTCAGAATTAAATTTTAACTCAATATCTTCTTCACCGTTATAAATTACATCAAAGTTATATTCTTCTTGTGGCACTGCATAAGTAATGCGGTATATACCTTTTGTTACGGTAGAATCTAATTTGATAGTAAAACTACCATCTGTAGCAATAGGTGAGTTTGTTACATAATTTGAATGCGTTGGTGTAACTTTATATAACAGTGCCATTTCAAACTCTCCCGCTGGCATAAATGTGCCTTTAATGGTATGTTGTCCAAAGACAATAGTTGGGGCAAAAAGTAATAAAAAAAGTAAATGTTTTAAATCCATTTTATATTTTGATTCTAAAGTAATGTTTAGATTCTGAATTGCTTTCAGAATAACAATGCTTTCTTATATTTTATTTAAAAACAATAATTAAGCCACAATAGGTTGCAATGCCTCTAAAGCTTGTTTTACTGATGTTATTTTTTCGAACGTTAGTAATAAACGTAGTCCGTTTCGGGTTTGCTTCTCTTTCATTTTACAAACTTGCGGATGCGTTTGTACAAACTGTAATACTTTTGTAAAGTTAGGGCTTTGATAGAAACTACTTTGTTGATCTTGAATAAAATAACCAATCAATTTATTTTGTTTCATAATTACTTTTTCAAAGCCTATTTTAGTAGCTAACCACTTTATTTGGACACTGTTTAGCAAATCGGTCACTTGCTTTGGTAATTCTCCAAAACGGTCTATTAACGCTGTTTTAAATTTTTCTAAATCTGCTTCAGTTTTCAAATTATTAAGCTGCGTGTACAAATTTAAACGTTCTGCAATATTATTCACGTAACTATCAGGAAATAAAAGTTCAAAATCGGTATCGATAGTTACGTCTTTTACATAAATCTTTTCTTCGCCATCGTCTTGATATAAGTCCTTAAACTCATTTTCTTTAAGTTCTTCAATAGCTTCATTTAGAATTTTTTGGTAGGTATCAAATCCTATTTCATTAATAAATCCACTTTGTTCGCCTCCCAATAAATCGCCAGCGCCACGAATTTCTAAATCCTTCATCGCGATATTAAAACCGCTACCTAATTCTGTAAATTGCTCTAATGCGGTGATACGTTTTCTGGCATCGTCGGTCATTGCAGAATATTCTGGTGTGATGAAATAGCAAAATGCTTTTTTATTGCTTCGCCCCACACGACCTCGCATTTGGTGCAAATCGCTCAATCCAAAATTATTGGCATTATTAATAAAAATAGTATTGGCATTTGGCACATCTAAACCACTTTCTACAATCGTAGTACTTACTAAAACATCAAATCCACCGTCCATAAACTGTAGCATTAACGCTTCTAACTTCTTGCCTTCCATTTGCCCATGACCAATACCAATTTTAGCATCGGGTACCAAACGTTGTAACATGCCTGCAACTTCTTTAATGTTTTCTATACGATTATGAATAAAAAATACTTGTCCGCCACGCTGAATTTCATAGCTCACTGCATCACGAATGGTTTCTTCGTTAAAACGAATTACATGACTCTCAATAGGATATCGGTTTGGCGGTGGTGTTGTAATTACCGATAAATCTCTTGCCGCCATTAAGCTAAACTGTAAAGTTCTTGGTATTGGTGTTGCAGTTAGCGTTAAGACATCTACATTATCCTTTAAGGTTTTTAGTTTTTCTTTAACGGCTACACCAAATTTTTGCTCTTCATCAACTATTAATAATCCTAAATCTTTAAATTTTACGTTTTTATTGACAAGTTGATGTGTGCCGATAATAATATCAACCTTACCTTCAGCTAAAGCCTCTAAAGTTTCACGTTTTTGTTTGGCTGTTCTAAATCTATTTACATAATCTACAACTACGGGAAAATCTTTTAATCGTTGCTTAAATGTTCTAGAATGTTGATATGCTAAAATGGTAGTTGGTACTAAAACGGCCACCTGTTTGCCATTGTCTACAGCTTTAAAAGCGGCACGTATTGCTACTTCGGTTTTACCAAAACCAACATCGCCACAAACAAGTCTGTCCATAGGGCGCTCGCTTTCCATATCGGCTTTAATATCAGCTGTTGCCGTACTTTGGTCGGGTGTGTCTTCGTAAATAAACGAGGCCTCTAACTCATGCTGCATGTAGCTATCAGGATTGTATTGAAAGCCTTTTTCGGTTTTACGTTTTGCGTAGAGTTTTATCAAATTAAACGCAACATGTTTTACACGGGCTTTGGTTTTCTGCTTTAGAGTTTTCCAAGCAGTACTACCAAGTTTGTAAATTTTAGGTGGTTTACCGTCTTTACCATTAAACTTGGTGATTTTATGAAGCGAATGAATACTTAAATACAACACATCGCGCTCGCCATAAATTAATTTTATAGCTTCTTGTTTTTTGCCTTCTACATCTATTTTTTGAAGTCCGCCAAAACGCCCAATACCATGATCGATATGGGTAACATAATCGCCAATATCTAGGTTAGTAAGTTCTTTTAGAGTAATGGCTTGCTTTTTTGCATACCCATTTTTAAGCTGAAATTTGTGGTATCGCTCAAAAATTTGATGGTCTGTATAGCAAACGATTTTGTTATCGTGATCTACAAAGCCTTGGTGTAGCGATAAAATTACGGTATGATACTCTTTTACATCTAATTTGGCATCATCAAAAATATCGTGAAATCGTTTGGCTTGTTGCTCGCTTACACAAGCGATATAATTGGTATAGCCTTTGTCTTGATTTGTATTTAAATCTTCGATTAAAAGATTAAATTGCTTGTTAAAAGCAGGTTGTGGGGTGGTGTTAAAAACGATTTCGTTATTACGAGGAGCTTGCGACGTGTCACTTGCAATAACGTTCGTATTAAAAATAGAAGTACTCCCAAATTCAATAATTGAAAAATCGAGCAATTGTTTTTTCAATAATGCTGAATTACAAAATAATTCGTGTGGTTTAGCATGTTTTATATCTTCGGAAAGTGCCTTAAAAGCGTCTTCTGCTTTGGTATAAAAATCGTCTATTCTAGAGCATAATATATCTGCATTTTTTATACCAATTACCGTTTTTTGAGCGATATATTTTAAAAAACTTTGTCGTTTTTCTTCCGTCAACTTATTCGCTACATTGGGAATAATATTGATTTTTTTGATTTGCTCAACAGACAATTGTGTTTCTACATCAAAGGTTCTAATAGAATCTACCTCATCGCCAAAAAATTCAATACGATAGGGTTCATCGTGCGAAAACGAAAACACGTCTACAATACCACCACGTACTGAAAACTCTCCAGGCTCTGTAACAAAATCTACGCGTTTAAACTTGTATTCAAACAATACTTCGTTTACAAAATCTATAGATATTTTATCGTTAACACCTATTTTAAGTGTATTGCGTTCTAGCTCTTTACGGGTTACTACCTGTTCAAAAAGGGCATCAGGATACGTAACAATTATTGCTGGTTTTTTTTGAGAATTAATGCGGTTTAGCACCTCTGCCCTAAGCAATACATTGGCATTATCGGTTTCCTCAATATCATAAGGCCTTCGGTAGCTACCTGGATAGAACAACACATCTTTTTCAGATAAGAGCTGTTCTAAATCGTTAAGGTAGTGTGCCGCTTCTTCCTTATCGTTAAAAATTAAAAGAAATGGTTTTTCTGCCGTTTTAAAAGCACTCACCACTACAAAAGATAATGCTGACCCTATAAGTCCTTTTACGTGTGTTTTACTTTGAGTTTGGGCAATAGCTTTTTGCAGATTTTGCATTTGCAAAGTCTGTAAATAGGTTTGAGAGATTGTAGATTTACTCACCTAATTTTGTTTTGAGGTGCAAAGATAACTATTAGGAATACTTTAATAGAATACTTTTTTAACTAAATGTTTGTTTAGTTTAGTAGCATAATTGTTTTTGAATTTTGAAATTGCTGAAGCTCGTACTAAAATGGCTATTGTACATCTTGTGTATACCTGTAATCTATATATTAATTTCATTACTATTCGCTGCTATAACAGTTAATAAAAACGATGTTTTACCTGATGCTTCTTATACTACAATCGATAATTTTTATAAAGCTAAGGGTAGTTATTCTTGTTTTAACTCTTGCAACTCATGGGTAAATAGGAGCTTTAAACGTTTTGGACTAAGAGCATGCTTGTGGACGCCTTTTGATTTTGGACTGCTTAATAAACACAACTAACTTAAATTTTCTTTCGCGCTAGGGATTGAACGGCATGTTTGAAATCCCCGACGTAGGAGGGATTGAGTAGTGAAAGCCCGACCCTTGTGGTAGCGCCCAAAAAATTAAAAGTTTCAATTTAAAATCTTAAAAAAAATATGTAGGTTTGCAGCGTAAAATAAAGAAATATATATGTCGTTTTCAGATTTATTTGATAGTGGTTTTAAGAAGCGTAATGAGAGTCATTTTGCGGCAATAGTTCGTGTGGCAATGGCTGATGGTGTGATTACTGATGATGAAAAAGCCTTTTTAGACCGATTGGCGCAGCGTTTAGAAATTGGTGAAAATGATTATAAAGCCATATTAAAAGATTATAATTCGCATCCCATTAATCCGCCAGCGTCTTACGATTTGCGTTTGGAGCGTTTGTACGATATAGTGCGTATGATTCATGTGGATACTATTACTGGAGATGATGAAATGGCACTGTTAAAGAAAATTGCTGTGGGCCTTGGGTTTAGAGCCGTAAACGTAAATTACGTTATTGATAAAGCACTAACTCTTGTAAATAACGGCGCTGATTTGGATGATTTTGTAGACGAAATAAAAAATATGAATAGATAAAAATTAGAAATTCTATACTGTTTAAAAGCGTCCAACAATGTTGGACG
>CALDUF010000046.1 GCA_937923515.1 uncultured Flavobacteriaceae bacterium | reverse complement strand
CAAGAGCAAAAAGTACAGGAAAAAATAAATGCCGAAAAGCAAAAAGGCGTTAAGATAAAAACTGAAAAGGATTGGTAGAGGTTAACCCCTGTTCGCTATTTTTTATGAAGCATATAAAAAACATATTACTTTTTGTATTTGTACTTAGCGCAACCGTAGCAACGGCTCAAGTAAAGTTTGAGGCTAAGGTTAGCAAGAAAAAACTAGGTATTAATGAGCGTTTGCGGGTAGATTTTCAAATGGATAAAGATGGCGATAATTTTAATCCGCCAAGTTTTAATGGGTTTACCGTTGTAGGTGGGCCAAACCAATCTGTAAGTAACTCGTGGATTAACGGTGTACGTACTTACAAAAAAACATATAGCTATTTTTTAGCACCTAAAAGCAGAGGTAAGTTTACAATTGGGCAAGCTAGTATAGAGATTGAAGGCGAAATTTATAAAACAACACCTGTTAAAGTAGAAATTACTGCGGCGATTGATAAGCCTAAAGATCCTAACGATCCTAGTTATATTGCTTCGAATAATATTCATTTGGTTGCTGAAGTATCAAACACTTCGCCTTATTTAAATGAAGCTATTACGGTGGTTTATAAGCTTTACGTAGCCCCAACAACTGGCGTAGATAATTGGCGAGAAATTGATATTCCTAGGTATGATGATTTTTGGAGTCAGAATATAGATACCAAAGGTCAACGCGTAGAAAGTGGTACGTATAAAGGCGAAGATTATAGGTATTTGGTATTGCGCAAAACGGTACTTTACCCACAACGCACAGGAAAACTTAATATAGAGCCTTTATCATTAAACGTATCGGTACAAGTGCCAACAAACCGTCGCGATATTTTTGGTGGTCGTTTAATGTCGCGTGTAAACCGAACCGTATCTGCAGGTAACAGAACCATAAATGTAAAACCCTTACCAGAAGAAGGTAAGCCAGCCGATTTTAGTGGCGCTGTAGGCGATTTTAGTTTTAAAGTAACAACATCTAAAACAGAGTTGGATGCTACAGAATCGTTACAAGCTAAAGTAGAAGTTCGCGGTAAAGGCAATTTAAAATTATTTAATTTACCTAAAATTAAATTACCAAGTTCTTTGGAAGTTTATGAGCCAGAACATAAGGAAAACATAAGTACTACAAGTCGTGGCATGCAAGGTAGCATTTCAGACAGTTATACTATTGTGCCGCAATACAAAGGTAAATATCCATTAACTGGCGTGTCTTTTTCTTATTTTGATTTAAAGTCAGAAACCTATAAACGATTAACGTCTGATGATATTATTATTAACGTACTAAACGGACCAACAAATACAAGTTCGCAAGCAGCTGGTGGATCAAATGCTAATGTGAAGCAAGCTGTGGTTTCTAATACTAATCAATTTGCTTTTATTAAAACACAAACAGATTTAGTAGCACCACAAAACGCTTATTTTTTTAAATCTACGTTGTTTTGGAGTTTGTTATTAGGGCCTTTTTTAGCTATTCCTTTAGTGGTGTTAGTGCGACGTAAAAAAGCGATGAGAGATGCTGATATTTCTGGAAATAGAATTAGAAAAGCAGATAAACTCGCTAGAAAATATTTAAAAGGCGCAAAACGAGAATTAGGTAAAAAAGAGGCATTTTATGAAGCTTTAGAAAAAGCATTGCACAATTATTTAAAAGCGAAATTGCAAATTGAAACTAGCGATTTGAGTAAAGATAAAATACAAAGCTTATTACTAGAACGCAATGTTGATGCCCAGGTAGTAAACGACTTTATAGCCATTTTTGAAAATTGCGAATTGGCACGTTACACCCCAATTACAAATGTAACAATGCAAGCCGATTATGATAAAGCGGCAAAAACCATTTCTTTAATAGATAAACAGGCACGTTAAGATGAAAACTCTCTTTTACATACTGATAGTGCTGTTGAGTTTTACAACACTTAAAGCGCAAAACAATGCCCTATTTGAGCAAGGTAATGCCTTGTATAACGAAGGTAAATATGCTGAAGCTATTGATAAATACATGGCTGTTTTAGAGGCCGATGTGCATTCTGCAGAATTGTATTTTAATCTAGGTAACGCGCATTATAAGTTAAGCAATGTGGCGCCCAGCGTTTATTATTTTGAAAAAGCATTACTACTAAAACCTAATGATAAGGATATAAAAAACAATTTAGCTTTTGCTAATAATATGACTGTTGATGCTATTGACAGGATTCCAGAAGTTGGCTTTTCAAAATTAATTAAGACTACAACAAACACGTTTAGTTTCGATACATGGGCAAAAATTGCAGTAGCATTTGCGTTTTTGTATGTTATACTTGTGCTACTCTATTATTTATCTTATACATCGAGTAAAAAGCGTATAGCATTTATGGCAAGTATTTTTTGTTTGTTATCGTTATGTGTGGCTTTAGCATTTGCTTTTAATAAGTTTGAGATAGATAAAAACAATAAGCCAGCCATTGTATTTGCCCAAGAGTCTCAAGTAAAAACAGAGCCTAATTTAAGAAGTGAGGAAGCTTTTATACTTCACGAAGGCACTAAGATTCAGATTATTGACACAGTTGATAATTGGAAAAAAATTAAACTTGTAGATGGTAAAACGGGATGGATAGATAGTGACGATATTAAAGTTTTGAAAGGTTTATAACCTTAACAAATAAATATTATCTTTAGTGTTTTCAAATAAACACTAATGTTTAAAAATCTTGTCGCTATACTATTATCTTCATTATTTATAATGATTGCTGTTGTACCTACAGTTATGATTTTTTTAGATGATGCTGTTGATGTTTCTATATTTTATGATGCATCAGAAGAAGAAAAAGATAAAAATCAAGACAAGAACAAAGAGCAAGATTTGATAGTGTTATCGGTAAAAAAAAGTATTTTAACTTATGATAATGATTTTGAAGAAGCTAATTTAGAATACTATTTTAAGCATTATAAGAAACCCAATATTAAACTCACGTTTCCGCCTCCGAAGGCATATTTTACAATATAATCTTACCCAACTTTTTTTTACAAATCTAACCGTTGTTGTTTAGCAACGGATTAAAACTAATTATTTTATGTTTAAATATTTAAAAAACGACTTGCCAGCAAGTATAGTTGTATTTTTTGTGGCATTACCCTTATGTCTAGGAATTGCACTTGCTAGTGGCGCGCCGTTGTTTTCAGGACTTATCGCTGGTATTATTGGCGGTATTGTTGTAGGTAGTATCAGTGGCTCTAATATTGGAGTTAGTGGGCCTGCTGCAGGTTTAGCGGCTATTGTTTTAGTTGCTATTACGTCTTTAGGCTACGAAAACTTTTTGGTAGCTGTGGTTATTGGAGGCGTTATTCAACTTTTGTTTGGTGTTTTACGATTGGGCATCATTGGATATTTTTTTCCTTCATCTGTTATTAAAGGCATGCTAACAGGTATTGGTATCATCATTATTTTAAAGCAAATACGATTCTTTTTTGGAATGGATGAAAATGTTGAAGGAAATATTGATTTTCTAAAAGTTGAATGGAATAACTTATTATCTGGTTTGCTCAACGATATAAATGCCTTATTGAGTGGAAATATAAGTACTGGCGCAACTATAATAGGTGTTGTATCTATATGCATATTGTTGTTATGGTCTAACGTGCTTTCAAAAAAAGGAAAAATATTTCAACTAGTTCAAGGGCCTTTAGTGGCGGTGGTAGTAGGTATATTATTTTACATGTTTACTAAAGATGGCGCTATGGGTCTTGCCGATAGTCAATTAGTTTCTGTACCAATACCAGATAGTTTAGATAGTTTTAAAGGACAATTTAGTTTTCCTAATTTTTCTGTTATTGGAAAACCTGAAATTTGGATAACTGGTTTTACAATTGCTTTAGTAGCATCACTTGAAACCTTGCTTTGTGTTGAAGCTACCGATAAACTTGATCCACACAAAAACGTAACACCAACTAATAGAGAGTTATTTGCACAAGGTACAGGTAATATCGTATCGGGTTTAATTGGTGGTTTACCTATTACGCAGGTAATTGTTAGAAGTTCTGCCAACATACAATCTGGTGGAAGAACAAAAATGTCTGCAATTATTCATGGCTTTTTCTTATTAATATCTGTAATTGTAATTCCTAAATTATTAAATATGATTCCTTTGTCTGTTTTGGCAGCGGTATTATTTATAGTTGGTTTTAAATTAGCAAAACCATCTACATTCAAAAAAATGTTTAGCTTAGGTTGGAAGCAATGGGTGCCTTTTATGGCAACAGTATTACCTATGGTAATTACTGGAGACTTGCTGCTTGGTATTGGATTAGGTTTAGCTGTTGGTATAGCTGTTATACTAATTAAAAGTTTTCAAAACTCTCACTTTTTACACAAGGAAGGTGAAGAAGTGGATGACGGGAAAATTAAGATGACACTTGCAGAAGAAGTTACGTTTTTTAATAAAGGTGCTATTCTTAAAGAACTAGACAGTATACCTCCTAATTCATTTTTAGAATTAGATGTCACAAAAACACGCTATTTAGATCATGACATTATAGAAATTCTTGAGGATTTTGCCTTTAAAGCCAACGAGCGTAATATTGATATTAAATTAGTGTCAGAACGTGGTACAGTAAAAAATCCTGAGAGTTACATAGATTTTTTTAAATTAGATAAATTGTAAAATGCTATTCAGGAATGTATAAAAACATCATTTTCAAACGTTGAAGAAACTGGCTATATTTATAAATGTAGCAGTATCACACAATTTGAAGCGTGTTTATCTTGAATGCTATAATAATAATTAGAAATACTTAATACTATGAAAAATACATATTACAACCAGTTATTAGAAAATAACAAAGATTGGGTTGAAGAAATGACCAAAAAGGATAAAAATTATTTTGAAGACTTATCTAAAGGTCAAAAACCACCAGTACTATGGATAGGATGTGCTGATAGTAGAGTGCCTGCCAACGAAATTACAGGAACACATCCAGGAGAATTGTTTGTACATAGAAACATTGCCAATATGGTAGTACATACTGATATGAATATGCTAAGTGTACTAGATTACGCCGTAAGCCATCTGGGTGTAACACACATCATTGTTTGTGGGCATTATGGTTGTGGTGGTGTTGCAGCAGCAATGCAAAACAAATCTTTAGGCTTAATAAACAAGTGGGTAAGAAACATAAAAGAGGTATATAAGGACAATAAAACCGAGCTTAAAAAAATAGAAGACGACAAAAAACGTTTTGATAGATTGGTTGAGCTTAACGTAAAAGCACAGGTATACGATTTGGCTAAAACCTCGATTGTACAGCAGGCATGGAAAGACAACACAGGTTTAGAAATTCATGGTTGGGTTTACGATTTAAAAGATGGTATTATCCATGATTTAAAAGTGTCTATGGATAGTGCAGAACATTTAGATTCTATTTTTACTTTAGATTTAGATTAATCTAAACACAAAAAAAATGTTACGCATAAGTAAGCCATCACGTGCATAATGTGATGGCTTTTTTTGTTTAAGAAAATAGATTACACCATTTGAATAAATGCATAGTAAATGGGCATACCTAATGTAATATTAAATGGGAAGGTAATACCTAAAGCCATAGGAATGTAAATCCCCGCATCTGCTCTTGGTTCTGCGAGTTTCATTGTAGCTGGAACTGCAATGTACGATGCGCCTGCGCCTAAAATAGCAAACAGTAGTCTGTTGCCTGGGCTTTCAGTAATAAATCCGCTTAAATACGCTACTAGCAAACCATTAATTAATGGTACGATAATGCCAAACAAAAACAAAAACAGACCGTATTTTTTAAAACCTTTAATACGTTTTGCAGTTACCATACCCATTTCTAAAAGGAAAAGCGATAAGAAACCTTTAAAAATATCGGTAGTAAATGGTTCGATACCTCTCGCTTGGTTTGCATCGGCAATTACACCAATAACCAAACTACCAATTAGCATTAAAACACTGCCACCGGTAAGCGAATGTTTTACTAAAGACCCAATAGATTTGTCTTTGGTTTTCCCAACATCATACAGCATAATTAAAATTACACCAACCACAATAGCAGGCGATTCCATTATTGCCATAATGGCCACCATATGGCCGCCAAAGCTAATACCTTGGTTTTCTAAAAACGATACAGCCGTTACAAATGTTACGGCACTTACCGAGCCATAAGCAGCAGCAATAGCACCAGCGTTGGGTACGCCTACCTTTTTTTTAAGCGCAAAAAACGTGTAAATAGGCACTACACTAGACAGTATGATTGCAAAAATAATAGAGTACAAAATCTCTGAGTTAAATGCGCTATGCGATAGCTCTTGTCCACCTTTAAAACCAATAGCAAATAAAAGGTACAGCGATATAAATTTAGAGGAGTTTTCAGGAATTTTTAAATCACTTTTTAAACACGTTGCTATAATTCCTAAAAGGAAGAATAACAGCACAGGATTTGTTAAATTACTAATAAGTACATCAATATTCATAAGGTTATTTTTAGTTCAGGTGCAAAACTATGCGATGTTATTCATA
Source organism: uncultured Flavobacteriaceae bacterium (assembly GCA_937923515.1). Lineage (GTDB taxonomy): Bacteria > Bacteroidota > Bacteroidia > Flavobacteriales > Flavobacteriaceae > Jejuia. The sequence goes on along the minus strand of CALDUF010000046.1, from coordinate 8,093 downwards.
TATTTTTATTTAAATTTGTTATCAGAAGCATTAATAAAATTTATGAATTTCACACTACATCAATTAAAAGTTTTTAGTGTTATTGTTCAAAAAAAGAGCATCACTAAAGCAGCTGAGGAGTTGAATATGACGCAACCTGCAGCATCAATACAACTCAAAAACTTCCAAGATCAATTTGATATTCCGCTAACCGAAGTTATTGGTAGGCAACTGTATGTTACCAATTTTGGTAACGAAATTTACGATATTGCAGAAAGCATCTTAAATCAAGTTGGCACTATTGATTATAGAACACAAGCTTTTAAAGGGCTTTTGTCTGGTAAATTAAGAATATCGGTAGTGTCTACAGGCAATTACGTAATGCCTTATTTTTTAAATGGGTTTTTAAAACAACATCCACAAATAGATTTGGTTTTAGATGTTTCAAACAAAACAAAAGTTATAAAAGATTTAGAACGAAACGAGGTAGATTTTTCATTAGTAACCATTAGTCCTAGCCATTTAGACTTATACGAAGAACCATTAATGATTAATAAACTGCATTTGGTTGCAGCTGCTGGAAATAATTTAAAAAGTAAACGTATAGAAGACAAATCCATCTTCAGCAGAATTCCTTTAATATATAGAGAAGAAGGCTCAGGCACACGCTTTACCATGCAAGAGTTTTTTGCCGAAGAGCACATTCAACCTAAAGTAAAACTAGAGCTTACTACCAACGAAGCAATTATACAAGCCGTAGTTGCAGATATTGGTATGTCTATCGTATCATTATTAAGCATTAAAAACGAGTTGTCGCAAAACGATTTAAAAATAATACCTGTAAAAGGCTTACCGCTAGAATCGCAGTGGAAACTTATCTGGTTAAAAAAGAAAAACTTATCGCCCGTAGCCTTAGCGTTTTTAGACTACGTAAGGCAAGAAAAGGAAAAAGTGTACAACACCTATTTTAAGTGGATGGAGCAGTATTAAACCTCTGTAGTGGTCTCCGCTGTTTGGTCATTCTCATTCTTTTTTAAAATATTAGGAAAAATACTAGGCGCTAACGATTTTACGGGAGCGTATAATACAGAATCTTCCAAATCTTCGGCATCGGCAAAAGGTATGGTATTGTTTAAACCATCAAAAACCATTAGTATAACACTTAAAATCAATCCAATTTTTAAAGCGCCAAAAACACCACCTAATAATTTATTAATAATACCTAAAGCAGCAAAATTGGCTAATTTAGTAAGCGCCTTACCCGCCAAAGCAATAGCCAGCACAATAATTATAAAGGTAATGGCAAATGCAATAATGTTAATATACTTTTCATCCCAAGATACTTTCTCCATTAAAAATTCGGCAGCAAAATTGCTAAAATGTATAGCGCCATAAACACCAGCAACCAATGCAGCAAGAGAAGCCACCTCTACAAAAAGCCCTTTCATAAACCCGCGAATACACCCAAATAAAATAAGAGCACCAAGAATAATATCAATAACAGCCATAATTTAATATTTAAACAAATATAGAATAATACTAATATCTAGGTTCACTAACTTTGCAACTTTAAGAAGTAATATGTCTAGAGACGAGAAATTAAAAGAACGATGGGATTTGGTAGTTAACAAACTATCCAACCAGTTTGCCGATGGCGATACTCTAGATCTCGATGCCATAATCTACCTTATAGGCGTACAAGAACTAGGGCAACTACAGCGCGCTTTTAAAAAAGACCAAAAACTAGATTTAATGCACATTGCCATTTGCAAGCTCCTAACGCCTTATGGCTACTATGAGCTAGATTTTGTGGACGATGAAGGCTGGCCGCATTACAAAACCCTAGAGGCCTTACCATTTTTAAAAGCAGGCGAGCAAAGCGTTTTAATGAAGGAAGCTATTGTAAATTACTTTTTAGAAACCGAGTATATCCAATAAAATAATTTGGGCGTTACCTACGCTCATACCTACAAGGAAAAAAACCTTGCAGGATCGCTTCGGTCGGGCTTTACGTTCCCAATCTTTTTCTCGTGCCTCAAAAAAGGATTTCCACTGCAATCCCTAACGCAACCCAACCGCAACGTTATCGCTAATCAAGCCTATATTGTGTGATATAGCAATCTTCTAACTTTTAGAGATTACTTCACCGTTTACCCCAACTAATGTTGATAATTTCATTAAATTTGCCATCATTTTTCGTACTGAAATAAATTCAGCATAAAAATATCATGATAGACAAAATACAAGAACTTATTGCAGAAGCCGAAGTGTTTAAAGCGCAAACAAAAGAAGAGGTAGAAGCATTCAGAATAAAATATTTAGGCAAAAAAGGATTGTTAAACGACTTTTTTGCTGAGTTTAAAAATGTGGCAAACGACCAAAAGAAAGAATTTGGTCAAACCATTAATAAACTTAAAAAAACTGCAGAAGATAAAGTAAATGCCTTAAAAGCCGAACTTGAAAGTAAAGAAGAGGTAAAAGGTGTTTACGGCGATTTATCACGCCCTGGGCAGTCTATTGAAATTGGCGCGCGTCATCCTATTTCAATAGTAAAAAACCAAATTATTGAGATTTTTTCTCGCATAGGATTTAATGTAAGTGAAGGCCCTGAAATTGAGGATGATTGGCATAACTTTACAGCACTAAACTTACCAGAGCACCATCCTGCTCGCGATATGCAGGACACGTTTTTTATACAAACCAATCCTGATGTTTTATTACGCACGCACACCAGTTCTGTACAAGTGCGCTACATGGAAAATAATAAACCGCCTATTAGAACCATTTCTCCTGGGCGCGTTTTTAGAAACGAAGCCATATCAGCACGTTCACACTGTTTTTTCCATCAAGTAGAAGGGTTGTATATTGATAAAGATGTAAGTTTTGCCGATTTAAAACAAACGCTACAACATTTTACTACAGAGATGTTTGGTAAAAGTAAAATACGCTTACGCCCAAGTTACTTCCCGTTTACAGAACCAAGTGCTGAGGTTGATGTGTATTGGGGCTTAGAAACCGAAACCGATTATAAAATGACCAAAGGTACAGGTTGGCTTGAAATTATGGGCTGTGGTATGGTAGATCCTAATGTGTTAGAAAACTGTGGTATCGACTCTAAAGAGTATTCTGGTTTTGCTTTTGGTATGGGTATAGACCGTATTGCTTTATTACTGCATCAAATAAGTGATATTCGCTTATTAAGCGAAAACGATGTGAGATTTTTAGAGCAGTTTAAAGGTGCTTTGTAGTGTTAATGGAATTGGTTTCAGTGGTCTTTATAGCAATAATCGAGTTTATACTTTTTAATACACTACTGTGTTAAACTTTTGTATTTATGCTTTAATAAGTGTGTTTATTTTTTTCCAACTTCCTGCATTTACACAATCATTTCGTTTTTCTTTTAAAATTGAGAATGCTTTACTGCTCCTTTTTCCACTTAAGCAGCACAAAATAATCGGAGTATCTATTTTTGCTATGTCATCTATTCTACTTTCAAATTCGTTTAAAGGAATTTTTTCAGAATTAGGAACATTTCCTTGTTTAAATTCGGCAGTAGAACGAACATCAATGATAATAGCACCTTTATTAAGCAGTTCTATTACTTTTTTTGAGTTAGAATTAATTCCAAAAATTGCATTTAATAATCCCATATTTATTTTTTGCGTGTTGAAATTTTAAAAGGATAGTATAACGGACAAAAACTTATAAAGCTAGTTGCTAAGAAAATTAAAGCCAAAACGCCCAAAATAATTGCAGTTATACCATTTATAATATTTGTAAAATAAAGCACTGCCACAGCTAAAGCTAAAAATACTCGGATAACCTTATCCTTATTTCCCATATTTTTTTTCATATCGAAGTTTGTTTTAAATTATTTTACAAAATTCAATAGTATTAAAGCATTACACAGTGACTAATATCACATAAGTTCAATTCTATTTCTTGAGAGCAATAATATCTGGTCCTTTTCCATCTTTTTTAATAGTCTAGAAATTACTTCTCTAGATGTGTTTAAATCGTTGGCAATTTCTTGATGTGTAATTTTTAGATGTTTACTTTTTATTGTGTTGGAATAATCTTTTAGGTAAGAAAGTAGTCGTGTATCTAGTTTTTGAAAAGCAATACTATCAATTGTATGTATTAATTCTTGAAAGCGCGAATTATAGCTATTAAAAACAAAATGTTTCCATTCTTGAAATTCATCCATCCATTTTGAGGAATTTTCAATTGATACGGTGAGCAATTTGGTAATGGTTATCGCTTTTGCAAATATTTGACTTGGTTCACTCATTTGGTACGATTGCAACGTCATTGCACAAGTTTCAGAAGGCTCTATTGTATAAAGAAACACTTCGTTTCCTTCATTATCACGTCTGTAAACACTAATAGCTCCAGAGAGTACAATAGGAATAACTTTAATATATTGCCCTTGTCTCAAAATTTCATCACCTTTATTCACTTCAAAAATTTGCGCTTTTAATTCTATTGACTTAATCAATTCAGGTGCTCTAAAAGGTAGATTTTCTATTTTCATAGGTTATTTTCTATAAAGCTCAAGAGGTTAATGAATATACAGCAATTATTATAACCTAAAGTTTTTAGAACGTAAAATGTGCTATATGCAAGCGTAATATTTAAAAACGGTTGCTCTTGGTTTTATATGTAGGATAATAAATTTTAATGGTTTTAGTCGTAGTTTAAATCTGTAAATACACGTTCATTATACGCTTGTGCTACTACCACGTTTTTAGGCCCAAATTTACTTCTATTAAAAGATAATAAAATATTTCCTGCGTTTTGGTAATTGTCCCAAGGCATTGTAAAACGCGGTGTATCATCATTAAAATTTGTAAAAAAGGACCACTGTTTTATTAAATTATCGGTTTGGTCTACAAAAATATGGTACTTATTTTCTGGTGTAACACCTACATCTGTAAAGGTTAATTGTAATACATCGGCTATATTACCATTTTCTAAAGCTTCTGTTTTTACATACTTTAAGGTTACTCCTGGGTCTTGTAATTTCCAAGGCATTACTAACCAATAGGAGTCATTTATCCACCAGTTTTTACCTTTGTTTAACCATTTTTTGGCTGCATTTTCGTTTAGTAATTCGTTATTTTTAAAAACTTTACCTTTTACAGTATTTACATTCACTAAAACTACTAGAGTATCCTTGGGGCTTTCAATTCTAACATCACCCGTCCACTTATTCCAGTATAATTTACGTTTAGCAAAATCCCATGTTATAAATTTTATGTTATTGTAGTTTTCTACGCCACCCATAGCTGTTTCTATTTGCTGTACCATAGCAGCAGGATTTTTTGAGGTTTGTGCAGTACTAGTTGAAAAGCTTAAAAAAACCAAAGCAATAACAAAGCTTAACGTTGTAGATAATGTCATATAATGCAGTCTATTAAGTGTTTTGCGAAAATTACATAAAACTTTTAGAAATAGATTATTTTTGCTGCATAAAATAGAACTCGTGAAAAAAGATATTGAGATTCCGAAAGTAGAAGGTGTTTATATTGCTGTAGTACATGAATACAATAGCATTTATAAAACGGAAGATTGGAACGCTTATATTATTAACGATAAAGATGTTGATTTAGATATGGTAATTATAGTTTCTGAAGGGTATTCTGAAACTAAAAAAACAGCAACTTTTAGAAAGCGTATCGACACTTTACCTGCAAAAAGTTATGCTAAAATTGAATTGATGCAAGAGGCATTATTTAGTTTAAATAACAGTTTTAAAGTGTCTTTTTTTGCAGGCAACCAGATGTTTGATAAAACCTATATATTTAGAAAAAACACAATTAATTTAAAAGCGTTACAACCCTTACCCTTGTTAGATGCAAAAGGTGTTTTAGTAAAGTAGTGTTGTTGGATGGTAGTTGCTTTAGAATAATAATTTGAGACTGTTTTATAAACGTAATGGCACCTTAATGAGTAAACGGATAACACACAGATAAATACTAGTTTTAAATGGCTAACTTTTCTTAACTTTGTACAACTAAAATCAAACAAAATTTGTCGTTGAATCTTCAGGATATTCCGCGTGTAAAAACGATTACGAAAACCGACTTTATAAAGCACTATTTTAAACCACAAAAACCTGTGGTTATTGAGCGTTTTATTGAGGATTGGCCTGCTTACAGCACATGGAATTTAGACTATTTTAAAGCTATTGGAGGAGATTTAACGGTGCCTTTATATGATGACAGACCTGTAGATTATAAAGATGGGTTTAACGAACCGCATGCTAAAATGAAGCTAGGTGACTATATCGATTTACTAAAGCGAGAGCCTACTAAATATCGTATATTTTTGTGGAATGCCTTAAAGGAAATTCCGCAATTACAAAAAGATTTTACTTTTCCTAATTTTGGTTTGCGCCTAATGAAAGGCATACCTATGCTGTTTTTTGGTGGGCAAGATTCGCATACCTTTATGCATTATGATATTGATTTGGCTAATATTTTTCATTTTCATTTTGAAGGTAAAAAAGAGTGTATTTTGTTTGACCAAAAGCAGAATGATTACCTCTATAAAATTCCTCATTCTTTAATTACAAGAGAAGATATAGATTTTAAAAATCCTGATTTTAAAAAATGGCCTATGCTTAAAAAAGCAAATGGCTTTAAAACCGAATTAAATCATGGTGAAGTGTTGTACATGCCTGAAGGCTACTGGCACTACATGCGCTACATTACGCCTGGGTTTTCTATGAGTTTACGCGCCATTGCTAGAAACCCCAAAAACTTAAGTAAAGCCATATACAATGTGTTAATTATGCGAAGTTTTGATAATGTGATGCGCCGCATAAAAGGCCAAAAATGGATAGATTGGAAAAATGAACAAGCCATAACAAAAACGCATAAACAGTTATAAATTGTTTGCAATTATAAAACTTGTAATATCTTTGCGCACTTAAACTAAAAAACTCAAATCATGAAAAAATTAATTTTAGGAATAGCTTTACTAAGTGTGTTATTTGTTGATGCACAGGCGTATATTGGTAAAAACGATAATAAATTTCAAGTAGGTCTTAACGCACAAGAAAACGGTACAGGTATTAATGTTGGTTACGATTACGGTATTGGAGATAATATTTCAGTTGGCCTTAATGCTACTTATCTATTAGGTGTTGAAGAACTAATAAATGCCGATTTTGGAGACCGCGTAGATCTAAGAGTACGCTTTAATGCTAACTTAGGCAATGTTATAAACGTAGGCGATAATTTTGATGTATATCCTGGTTTAAGTTTAGGATTAAAGAATTTTGGAGGGCATCTAGGTGCACGCTATTTCTTTACTGAAGGGTTTGGTGTTTATGCAGAGTTAAATGCGCCTTTTGCAAAGTATGACTCTGGTACTTTAACGGCTGCCGAAACACTACACAACCAATTTACATTTAATATTGGTGCTAGTTTTAATCTTTAAGCAGCACGTATAAAATTTATATAAAAGCGGATGCGGTGTAACACCGCATCCGCTTTTTTATAAATTTACCCAAAAAGTGCTTTAGCCTTTTCGTACACCAAGTGCGATTCCCAACCTCTATAGAGCAGATAGTCGATTAATTTTTTCTTTTTTTTATGGATGTTGCGTTCTGTGATAGAATTTGCTCTTTTTTCGGCTAAGTCATTGAAAACCTCGATATATTCCGATGCGTCAATTTCTGCAAGTGCTTGATTTATATTAACTTTGCTGATGTCTTTTTTCTTTAATTCAAAAGTTAATCGGCGTCGGCCCCAAGCCTTAATTCTAAACTTACCGCTTACAAATGTTTTGGCAAAACGTTCTTCATTAAGAAAGTTATGTTCCAAAAGGTGGACTATTATCACATCGATAGCCTCGGGTATCATGTGCATAGACTTTAGTTTTTGTCGCACTTCTTTATGACAACGTTCTTGGTACGCGCAATAGTGTTCTAGTTTACTAGTAGCCTCTTGTACCGTATATGTTTTTTTGGTTTGCATATTGTAGAAACCAAAAGTAACAATTGAAAACGATTTAAACATTATAATTAATAGATCCAAATCTGCTATACTTAGTTTTATAGAGGTATAGTTTAAAAACCTAATATGATGAAAAAAATAACTTTGGTT
>CALDUF010000045.1 GCA_937923515.1 uncultured Flavobacteriaceae bacterium | reverse complement strand
TGGTAGCTGCTTGAGACATAACTTGCCAAATCGTCGTAAGAGGAATTCCACCACCAGCGCCACTCTACTTTATAAATTTTTACCTCAAGATTGTTGCGTTGTAGCGGTTTACCGTTTTCATCAACCACTACCACATCAAAGGTTTGGTTTTCATCTGTGAAAAACGAGCCGTAAGCATTCCCTTTTGGAGATTGTAAACCAACAAAAGACGTATAAGGCGCATACGTTTTAGTAAACGCATCCATAGAGAAATCACCACCGTTTTCGAAAGCACGCACCAAAAATTGAACATTTAGCATTCCTGGTGCATTCTTGCCCATATTTAGCGTTTTGTTTACGGTCGCTACACCTTCTGCATTTACTTTCCCTTCAAACACATTTATTTCTTCAGTGTTAAATTTTCGTGTAGGATCATTAAAGGTGTAATTTTTATAATTTTTAAAGGCGGTGTAAGCGGACGTGAATTTTGCTTTTATTTCTGCTTTTAAATTTTTTCCTGGTGCGCCATGAAGCCATTTTACATCTAAGTTGCCTTTTAAAGGTGCTTTACTCGATAAAATTTCGTTTTCAAAATCCATCTTAATTTTTAAACGATTCGGTTTTACAGTTTCAATTTTTAAACCCTTGTAAAATGTAGCACCACCAACCGAAACTTTGGCATTGTATTGTCCTGTTTTATCTTCAAAGGCTGTTGGTACTGTGAATTTGTAGAAATTGTTGAGGTTTTCTGCTGTTACGTTTTTGTATACCAATTTTCCGTTAGGATCGGTTATTTCTAGCTTTACAGGATGCCGTTTTGGAAGCGGATTCGCATTGTCATTCAACATAAACGTTACATGCAACGTATCGCCAGGGCGCCACACGCCTCTTTCGCCATAGATGTAGCCTTTAAGACCGCGTTGTAAACGATTGCCAGATACATCAAATTTACTCAACGATAGCGAATTGCCATCTTGTAGTTTAATGTAAGTTTTATTTTTTCCTTTGGAAACTATAGCAAATGCTGCGTTTTTATCAGCATCTATAGTAGTTAAACCTTGCGCGTCAGTTCTCTTACTAGCCAATTCTTGCTGTTGAAAATTGTAAATAGCAACGCTTGCCCCAGCCTCTGGTTTAGTATCTAAAATATTAGATACTGCGAAATAATATGAGTTGTTAGCACCACGTTTTGCAATAACGCCTAAGTTTGAAGCCAGTAAATTTTGTGACACTATTTTACCCTCGTTATAATAAGCTGCGTGACATGGGTTTTGCGCTTCGCGCCAATTGTAGGTGTAGTTTTTATAACGATAAATTAAGTTGTCCCAATAGGCTTCTTCACGCAAATCTTCATCTTCACTATCTATTTCGGCGTAATCGCTTTCATAATAATCTTCCTCGTAATAGTCGTCCTCGTAACCATCAGTTTCAGATCTAGCAATATCTGCATTGGCTTCACAATCGTATAACGAATAGCGCTTATCAAAACTTAATTCTACCCGATAAATAGCACCAGCATCAGCCTTAAAAAACTGAGATAAATCGATACTGTATACCTTCCATTTTCCTGTGTTTTCAGCAGCAGTTTGTAGCCTAATGGTTTGTTTTGCGATGCGGCGACCAACTTTTTTGATGTCGTATTTATTATTACTGTTTAAATTATTGTCTTGCAAAAATTGCAGTACGTTATCTTCAAAAATCTTAATTACACGTACATCAACTGCACTTAAGTTAACGGCTTCAAAATTAAATTTTAACTCTTGAGAGTTTGGGAGAATCGTACCGTTGCTAATTAATCGCACTTGGGGTTTTAAAGATTCAAAAGCAATAATTTCAGAAAATGGATTTTTTAATTTATAGCCTTCGGTATTCTTGATGCCTTGAAATACATCTACTTGAATATTGCCAACCAATTTGGTGTCTGGATACACTTTTAGCACATTTCCATCTACAACATATTTAGGATTTTTTACCTTTTGAATAGTGATTAAACCATCAAAATTCTGCTGTTTTTTAAGCGGGTCTGAAAAATTAATCAACAAATGTTGCTCTGGCGATTGTACCACTTCGGTTTCTACAATAGTAAAGTTATTCTTCCCAGGAATGGTTATGGTATTTTCACCTTGATTATCAGCTTTAATAGCGTTTCCGTTCCATTTTACTAAGATTTGAGAATCTTCTACCAACCGATGAATGCTGTCAATTTTAAATTCAAAGTATTTTGAATTTTCATTCGCTTCATTAAAAACAAGTGCTAATGTTTTATCATTTTGTGAGGCTTTTACCAATGTTTTTGCTTCTTCAATATTAATTACATCAGCAGATTTTATAACACCTTCTAAGTATTGCCATGCTTTGCTGTAGGATTGTAAACGGTTGGTTGTTACATTAAAACTTGGTGTCATGGTTTTAAATTGAAAGGTATAATTACCAAAACCATCAGGCACGTTTTTGTAAATGGCATTTAGTTTAACTGTAACGGTATACTCTGTGTTTGGTTCTAGATGTTCATTTGGTGTAAAACGTAAACTATGGCTATTGGCAACCGTTAAATTACCTTCAACATGAGGTGATATGTTCACGATGTTATTGCTTAGTTGCTGCCCAATCTCCCAACCCTCGATAGCATCAGCTAAACTAATGTCTATGGCGCTCGTTACTGAGGTCATTCCAGAAGTGGTAAAACTAATATAATCTCGAAATTTGAAAAGATTATCGGTTTCTACAGCTTTCTTTTTACAGGAAAATGCTAGCATAATTAGCATTGTGATGACAAGAAGTTTTTTGAATGACATGAAGATGAAGATTTAAATGAACAAAATAGTTAAAAAACGAAAGCGTAGGTAGAATCTCGTTAATTAAATTACGTTTAGGAATTGCTATTTAGTTTTTTGGAGATGTTAAATAAGTCTTAAGGTTTTTTATGAATTGGTTTATAGTGAAAAACCCACCCCTAGCCCCTCCCAAGAGGGGAAACGATTACGTGTGTATTATTTTCATTAAATGATTTATGAGTTTGAGTGTTCACCTCCTTGGAAAGGTGAAGGGGGTGTGTTGTCAATCAACATTATTTTCAACTTCTTAAATGACTCAACTTAAATTATATTCAATGGACAAATTATTATCATTATTGAAAGACCTACCCCTTAATCCCTTCCCAAGAAGGGAAACAATTAGGCCTATATTAATTTCACTAAATGGATTATGAATTTGAAAGTTCCCCTCCTTGGAGGGGCTAGGGGTGGGTTTGTAAATTAACAACCGTCTTTTCAATCTCTGAAATCACCCAACTTAAATTATTTTCAACGTCCAAATTGCTAAATCTAATAAAAGTTACCCCAAGTGCCTCCAAACGTCTCTGTCTAACATTATCCTTTTTTTGGTGGTCTTCTTCAAAATGAATAGAACCATCAATTTCAATAGCTAATTGCAAATCTTTACAATAAAAGTCAACAATATACTGATCAATCGGTATTTGTCTACTAAATCTGAAACCTAAAGCTTTACCTTTTATTTCTCGCCAAAGTGCAACTTCACTAAGCGTCATGTTATTTCTTAATTGTTTCGCAGGGGTCACTAAATGTGGATGATATGGTATAATTTTTCTTTTCAACTTTATATCAATTCTTCAACTTAATTGTGAAATAAAAAATGGTATTAAGACTTAAATTTAATCAAATCCAACGATTAATGGTTAATTAGTTGGTAAGTTGATCGATTTTCTAAATTTTAAGCAGCTTTCGATATTTGATACTCGTATCTTTCAAGTACCCAAATTTATCTTTGTTATGAAATCCCTTTTTTCTAAAACCTATGTTTTATCAATCTGCATCACATTTTTAATGATTTCAACGTCTTGTTCGAAAGACGAAGTGTTAACTAATGAAGAGGCTATTGAAAAAGCCGAAATACTTACCCTAGCCGATGAAATTTTACAGATAGTAAATAACCATAGATTAAGTATAGGTGAAAACACATTAGAAACCAATACTTTGGCAACCAACTTAGCCAACGAACATACGGAGTATATGATTGCCCAAAATGATATTAGTCATGATGATTTTAATCAACGTTCTGATAGATTAATTGATGAGGAAAATGCCACAAGAACTGGTGAAAACGTAGCTTATGGGCAGCGTTCTGCGCAACAAGTAATGACTGCATGGTTGAATAGTCCTGGACATAGAAAAAATATTGAAGGCGATTTTACCCACATAGGCATTGGTGTTGTAAAAAATGATGCTGGCGTTTATTATTTTACTCAGATATTTTTAAAGAAAAGATCTAATAATAATGCTTAGTCTTTAAACATCCCAATATACAATGTGCCTTTGTCATCCATTGTGGCACGAAACATTCCTGGTGTATTAAACTCCATAGCAATAGTGCCATTGCTATCAACGGCTATAATACCGCCGTTACCTTTGCCGTTGCCCACTTTAGGTAATTTATTTTGAATCACTTCTTTTGAAGCTTCTTTTAGAGAAAGCCCTTTATATTCCATAAGTGCAGAAATATCGTAAGCAACCATACCACGAATAAAATACTCGCCCCAACCTGTGCTAGAAACAGCGCAAGTGTTGTTGTTGGCATAAGTGCCTGCGCCTATAATGGGAGAGTCGCCAATGCGTCCCCAACGTTTATTGGTCATACCGCCAGTTGAGGTGCCTGCTGCTAAATTACCATGTTTATCTAAAGCGGCACACCCTACAGTGCCAAACTTTGAGTTTTGAATATCTGCATCAAAAAAAGAAGCCACTTTTGTGTTTTCAGACGCTTTTACGCGCTCTAAAGCTTTTAGGCTTTTTTCTGTATGAAAATAGGAGGGCTCAACAATTTTTAGTCCTTGTTCTTTAGCAAAAGTCTCTGCACCTTCACGAGCAAGCATCACATGTGGTGAGTGTTCCATAACGGCTCTAGCCAAATTAATTGGGTTTTTTACCGTTTTTGTACCTGCTGATGCACCTGCATTTAAAGTTTTACCATCCATTATAGAAGCATCGTGTTCGCAAGTGCCTTCGTTAGTTAAAACAGCACCTTTTCCAGAATTAAATAGAGGTGAGTCTTCTAAAATGTTAATCGTGTTTTGTACAGCATCTAAGCTAGTGCCGCCATTATTTAAGATGTTATAGCCTACGCGTATGGCTTCTTCTAATTTTTGACGGTATGCTGCTTCTTTTTCTTCAGAAATATTGTCCCTTTTAATAAAACCAGCACCGCCATGTATTACGATGGAAAATGTTGTTTTTTTAGGCCCGTTTTCAACGAGCGGGTTAGTATTTTTTTCTTCATTTTTACAAGAATAAAATAGAAGCGTAGCAACAATAAAAACAAGGATTTTTTTCATAATGTGTTTTGTTTTTAAACACCTAAAGTTAACGATTTTATCATTAGCAAATTTTAATAAAATCAAGATTATATTGGTATATTCGGAAATAATTTAAAATTAACTGAAAATTCAATAATTGATGAGCAAAATAGCAACTGATTTTGGTATAAACAAAGCGCTTAAAACATTAGGGATTAATGCTATAAATGAAGGGGCTTCTACAGGATCTCATAGTTTTTCTAAGGGCGATATTATTGAAAGTTATTCGCCAGTAGATGGTCAATTAATAGGACAAGTTAAGTCAACTTCAAAAGAAGATTACGAACAGGTGATGGTTGTAGCAACTTCGGCATTTAAAACATGGCGAACAATGCCTGCGCCTCAGCGTGGAGAAATTGTACGCCAATTTGGAGATAAATTACGCGAAAAGAAAGAAGCCTTAGGAAAACTGGTGTCTTATGAAATGGGTAAAAGCTATCAAGAGGGTTTGGGTGAAGTGCAAGAGATGATTGATATTTGCGATTTTGCTGTTGGCTTATCACGACAACTACACGGACTAACCATGCATTCTGAACGTCCAGGGCATCGTATGTACGAGCAGTACCATCCTCTTGGTGTTGTTGGTATTATTTCGGCATTTAATTTCCCTGTTGCGGTTTGGGCGTGGAACACAGCTTTAGCTTGGGTTTGTGGCGATGTTTGCGTTTGGAAACCTTCTGAGAAAACACCGCTTTGTGGGATTGCTTGTCAAAATATTGCTGCTACAGTTTTTGCTGAAAATAATTTACCTGAAGGTATTTCATGCTTAATTAATGGGGATCATAGTGTTGGTGAATTTATGACGAAAGATACACGCATACCATTAATATCTGCAACTGGTTCAACTAGAATGGGAAAAATTGTGGCTAAAGAAGTTGCAGGGCGTTTAGGAAAATCGCTTTTAGAATTGGGTGGTAACAATGCCATTATTGTAACGCCTGATGCAGATATAAAAATGACAGTTATTGGTGCTGTTTTTGGTGCTGTTGGTACCGCTGGACAACGTTGTACATCAACAAGACGCTTAATAATCCATGAATCTATATACAATAAAGTAAAAAACGCCCTAATTGATGCATATAAACAATTGCGTATTGGAAATCCGCTAGATGAAACTAATCACGTAGGGCCATTAATTGATGCTGATGCGGTAAGCATGTATAAACAAGCTTTAGAAAACGTAATTAACGAAGGTGGAAATGTTGTAGTTGAGGGTGGTGTACTTTCTGGAGACGGTTACGAGAGTGGTTGTTATGTTAAACCAGCAATTGCAGAAGCAAAACCCCACTTTGAGATTGTACAGCATGAAACATTCGCACCCGTTTTATACGTATTAAAATACTCTGGTAATATTGAAAATGCAATTGATATTCAAAATGAAGTAGCTCAAGGCTTATCTTCTGCTATTATGACGAATAATTTACGTGAAGCAGAACGATTCTTATCTGTTCAAGGTTCAGATTGTGGTATAGCCAACGTAAACATAGGAACATCGGGAGCAGAAATAGGAGGTGCCTTTGGTGGCGAAAAAGATACTGGTGGCGGGCGTGAATCTGGCTCTGATGCTTGGAAAATTTACATGCGTAGGCAAACAAATACTATTAATTATACTACCGCATTACCATTGGCTCAAGGCATTAAATTTGACTTGTAAATAATAACAATTACACTCAGTTTTTATAGAGTCATATTCTTAGAATGTGACTTTTTTAGTTTTATGTTTCTTACTATATGAGCTTAAAGTATTATATTGTAAGCACTTATATTTTTATTAACCAAAAACACAAAGTCTAATGAGTAAAAAATCATCCTATCTTTTGGGGATTATACTCACTATTATTCTCGGAAGTATTTTGTATTATTTGCTATGTTGTAGCGTATGTTGCGGCAAAGAAAATGTAACAAATGAACAAAGCGAGACTAAAAGTGCAGTAGTACCGGAAATTGAAGACACTACTAAAAATGCATTCAAAATAAGCGATGCTAACGGTGACTTTAATATTGAATTAAACGATAATTTTAATTTTAAAACATCTAGTTTTTCAATTTTAGAACCAGTATCTGGAGCTTTAGAAAGCGGTGTCTTAAAATTTAAAGACTATTTGCTTGAGCATCCAACAAAAACAGTTGACATTACTGGATTTTACAAAAACGATGAAACCAATAATTCTGCCTATCCTAATTTAGGATTAGCACGAGCCAATTCGGTTAAAAACTACTTGATTTCTCATGGTATACCTTCAAAACAAATAGACACCTATGGTAAGTTGAATGGTAGCTTGAGTCCTGATGAAAGCAATACACTATTTGGTCCTGTAGACTTTACAGTACATACAACTGATACATCGGCATTAGATGCTTTAAAAGCTAAATGTGATGCTATAAGAGCTAATCCTTTAATACTATATTTTAATACGGGGCAAGCTGCTATTAATTTAACAGCTGAACAACGTCAAAAAATAGCTGATATGTCGCATTGTGTAGATAAATTAGGTGTTAAAATACAAGTTGTTGGGCATACCGATAATACAGGGAATGCAGCAAACAACGTAGTTCTAGGACAAAAACGTGCTGATTTTGCCAAAGGATACTTAATTAAAAATGGCATTTTAGATGGCAATATTGAAACCTCTTCAAAAGGACCGCATGCACCTATTTCCGATAATGCAACTAAAGCAGGAAGAGCAGAAAACAGAAGAACAGAAATAACCATTAATTAAAAACTTAAAATATAAATTATGAATTTTTTAGAAACTATACCGTGTTGGCTTATTCCGCTTTTAGTAGGACTTATTTCAGCAATATTAGGATACTTATTAGGACGCCTTTCTGGAGGTGGAAATGATGATGATTGTGAAGATAGATTAGCAAAATTACGCGCAGATTTAGATGCTTGTAAAAGTAAAAGAATGTCTTTAGAAGGTGATTTAAAATCAACAAAGGCCTCTTTAGCCTCTTCTTTAACAGCTACGTCTGCCCCAGCAGCAGTAGCAGTATCATCTTTTGATGCTGCCGCGGCTAAAGCAGCTTTCGGTAAAAGGATAAAAGAAGATGATTTAACTGTTGTTGAAGGCATAGGTCCAAAAATTCAAGGGTTATTTCATAATCACGATGTTAAAACATGGAAAGCATTATCAGAATGTTCTATTGAAAAATGTCAGGATGTTTTAAAATCAGGAGGCGATCGTTTTAAAATGCATAAACCAAACACATGGCCTAAGCAAGCTAAAATGGCGCACGAAGGTAAATGGAGTGAGTTGCTAAAATGGCAAGACGAACTTGACGGTGGTAAATAACACACTGTAAATGCATAATAAAAAAAACCGTTTCAGAAATGAAACGGTTTTTTTGTATCTTAAAAAATAGATTAAACCTTTTTGATATCATACAGTCTAAAAAGTAATTACAGTAGTTTGTTTTAATTTTTTTATTATGAAAGAAAAGCACATTCAGCATCTATACAGGCGTATTGGTTTTGGAATATTACCTTCAACACTTCAAAAGGTGGCCGCAAAAAACAAGAAGCAAATTGTGAATGATGTAATTAAAGCTTCTAAAACGTGCAGTGTATTAGAGGTTGATATTTCTGAAATTAAGGAAATTTTTGGTGGGATGTTAATGACAGATACTAAAATAGATAACGAAACTCGCCGAAAATTACAGAAAATTAGCAGAAAGAAACAAATAGAACTTAATGTATCTTGGATAGACAGGTTAGTAAACACGCCAGAGTTACTTCGTGAAAAAATGACCTTGTTCTGGGCAAATCATTTTGTGTGTAAAGATAATAATATCGTTTATATTCAAAATTTTAACAATACACTTAGAACCCATGCTTTAGGTAACTTTAAAGATTTTGTAAATGCTATTTCTAAGGAAGCGGCGATGACAAAATACCTTAACACCAAGCAAAATAAAAAGCAAAAGCCTAATGAAAATTTTGCCCGTGAACTCATGGAATTATTTACCTTAGGAGAAGGCCATTATACTGAAAACGATATTAAAGAAAGTGCGAGGGCTTTTACGGGCTATAGTCATAATTTAAAAGGTGAATTTGTGTTTAAAAAACGCCAACACGATTACACTGACAAAACTTTTTTTGGAAACACTGGAAATTTTACTGGAGAAGATATCATAGATATAATATTAAAAGAACGTCAATGTGCCAAATACATTTGCACCAAAGTATATCGTTATTTTGTGAACGATCAGGTAGATGAAGGGCACTTAAATGCCATGACCGATGTGTTTTATAAAGACTATAATATTGAAAACTTAATGCAATTTGTGTTAATGTCTGATTGGTTTTACGACGACAAAAATATAGGTTCAAAAATTAAATCGCCCATAGAATTTTTAGTGGGTTTAAAACAAACAGTTCCGGTTACTTTTAAAAACAAAAAACAAGTGATACAGCTTCAACGATTATTAGGACAAACACTATTAGATCCTCCAAATGTAGCAGGCTGGAAAGGTGGTAGAAATTGGATAGATAGTAACACTATTGTATTGCGTTTAAAACTCCCATCATTATTATTAAACAACGCTTATATTTCAAATGTTAAAGCTGGAAAACAAGACGCTTTAATGACGCAAAAAAAAGAACAGTTCAAGAAAAAATACGGCAAGCGTTTTAACACGCAAACCAATTGGAATCATTTTGAAAAACACTTTAAAAACGTAGCTTTACAAGATATGGATTCTCATATTTTAGCGCAACCCGTAACTAAGGATGCAAAGTCTTATTTACAATCTTTAGCTAAACTATCTAAACACGAGTATTGCATACAATTGATGTCGTTACCCGAATACCAAATGTGCTAATTTATCTTAAAAAATTATTTAGTTATGGACAGAAGAAAATTTTTAAAACAATCCTCTTTAGCAAGTAGCCTGTTTTTTGTACCTAGTTTTGTTAGGGCCTTTGAGGAAGTAGCAAGTAGTAAATTAGGTTATAAACGCTTAGTAATTATTCAACTCTCTGGTGGTAATGATGGTTTAAATACCGTTGTGCCTTTTAGAAACGATTTGTATTACAAAGCGCGTCCTGATTTGGGGTTATCGCAAAACGAGATTATAAAATTAAATGACGAGGTAGGTTTAAACATCAATTTAACGCCATTAAAACGCCTTTACGATAAAGGTTATGTATCCATAATAAATAATGTAGGTTATCCCAATCCTATTCGTTCGCATTTTAGATCAATGGATATTTGGCAAACAGCCTCAGATTCTAATCAGTATTCACAAAGTGGTTGGATAGGGCGTTATTTAGATAATTATGGTAAACAGGCTCATAGTGCTATTGAGATAGATGATAGTTTGTCGCTAGCTATGAAAGGTGAACGCATGAATGCTATAGCAACAAAAGATGCAAAAACCATGTACAACTTATCGAAAGGGCCTTATTTAAAAAATATAAATAAGCACTTGGCAGACGAGCATTTAAGCGAGCATAATTTGGGGTATTTGTATAAATCTATGATAGCAGCAGAGTCGTCTGCAAAATACATTTACGAAACCACCAGAACCGTAGTTAGTAAAAAAGAATACCCAAACACTAAGTTTGGAAAACAAATGAAAACTACTGCACAATTTATAAATTCTCATTTAGAGACCAAAGTATTTTATACCTCACTTGATGGTTTTGATACGCACGTAAAACAAAAAGGCGCGCAAAAAAGGTTACTACATACCTACGCTGAAAGTGTGGAAGCTTTTGTAGAAGATTTGAAAGCCAATAACACGTTTAAAGACACCTTAATTTTAACATTTTCCGAGTTTGGGCGTCGCGTAAATCAAAATGCGAGTATAGGAACAGACCATGGTACAGCAAACAATGTTTTTGTTATTGGCGAAAATTTAAAAACACAGGGCCTTTATAATAACATGCCAAATCTAGGCGATTTAGACGATAATGGCGATTTAAAATTCGAAATAGATTTTAGAACCATTTATGCCACCGTTTTAGATAAATGGCTTCAGGTAGATGATGCTAAAGTGCTAAATAAAACTTATAGTCAGCTTAATTTTATATAAATAATTTAAGAAGTTACAATTGCATTTTCGATAGGTTATGAACAAGTGTTTGGACCTCTATTCATGCATTTTTTTATTATTGAATCATGAAAATAGTTCTTAATATCTCTTTAAAGCCTTATAATTAGGACGTTATTTATGCCGCTATCTCAAACAATTGAAGGTATTGATTAAATGTGCTCGAAACACAAGCCTCAACGCGGGTAAGTACTAGTGTAGTTGTAAAGATTTGAAGGTATACCCTTTTTTGCTGTAGTATTCCAATACTTTAGGTAATGCATATTGCATGTTTTTTGAAGCTTTTATGCTATCATGAAATACAATAATACTACCATTTTTAGCTTTTGAAATTACGTTATTAAAACATTGGTCTTTGGTAACATTGGTGTGCCAATCAAAAGATAATATATCCCACATTACAATACTATAACCCAAGGCGATTAAACGCTTTCCTTGTTTTGGTGTTATGCTTCCATATGGTGGACGAAAAAGCAACTGAGAATGTACAGGCTTATTTGTAACATCTTGCGCTTTTAAAATAGTATCAGCTTTTGCAATATTATGTAAATAAGTATTAGTTGCAGTTTTCCAGCCCTTAGGATGTGTTTGCGTGTGGTTGCCAATTGCATGACCTTGGTTTAAAATAGATTGAAAAATATCAGGATACTTACTAACATTATTACCAATACAAAAAAATGTGGCTTTGGCATTGTATTGGTTTAGGATATCTAAAGTCCACGTAGTGATGTTTGGTGTTGGACCGTCATCAAACGTTAAGTATATTTCCTTTTTATTAGTCTTTATACTCCAAACGTAATTTGGGAATAAAGCCTTTATAATTTTTGGTGTTTTAACAGGTGTTAAAGGCATTAGTTTACAGCTTCAATAGCGGTGGTTCCTGTGTCAGACAGTACATCGGTATCTGTTCTTTCTGATGTGTCATCATCTTGATCACCATAAAAATACTTAAACTTTCTTAAGTAATTATTAAACACATCACCTTCTTTATTAGCAAGGTCAATATCGTACTGCTCTAATACATCAATTAAACCTTTATAACGCTGAATATCTACATAGATATCCTCAAACAAACGTTCTTGATTATCTTGAGATAAGCTGCTGTAATACGCTAAGTTTTCTTGGTATTTTTTACTCACTTTAAAATATAAATCGCTTGCTTTATCTTTAGCATTTACCTCGTAATAGGCACTAATGTAAGGTTCTAATAAGGTGTAATAGCCATAATATTCTACAGGCATATTTTTCATGGCGATATCAGCAATTTCTTCAGCTTTATCAAGCTTCTCTTCATTTATAAGTTGTTCAACTAAGCGCGCAAGATTGCCTCTATATGTAATGGCATTTTTACGAGTTTCAGGATCGTGGTAAATATCAGCACTACCGCTGTTACCCCATTTCCAAGCTTTTACCTTTTCATACATTAAATCAGAATCTATACGTCCCATATCAAATGGATTGGCTCTATCAACTTCAGTTTTAATAGGTACTAGTTTATAGCACATGCCATCAAGTTGTAAATAATCTTTCATCCATAGATAATCATCATCACCAAAACTTCCACCAGTAAAATATATTGGGCGCTTCCATTCGTTATTAGCAACAACATCTAACATTAATAGGCGATTTTTATAGATAGCACCACCTTCAATTTCTATATTTATGTGTGGTACAATTTTATCAGCATCTTCTGGTTTTACAATACCGTTTTTTAATGCGTTTTCTTTATTAACATCAATACGAACGTTTCTTGTAAATAAATAGCTGGCATTTAAGTCTTGATTTCTAAGGCGAGAAATATCATACCCTTGCTTTTGCATAAAATACTTATACTTAGATTTTTCGTCGTCTCTTTGAATAAAACTAAGTGCTTGTTTTAAGCCTATAGTGTCTTTTGTTAAATCTTCTATCCTCACATAATCATTGGTGCCATATTGATAATCTTTATGGTTGAGTTGCGATGGAATAGGGTCGCTTTCGTACGCTCTTCGTTTCATTTGATCGATATACCAATCTGTTTGAAACAAACTAGTGTTTACTACACGAACGTCTGTTCTGTACCCTTCAATTTCTTGTGCATACCATAAGGCAAATGTATCATTATCACCAATTGTAAATAGAATAGCATTTTCGGCACAAGAATCGAGATATTTTCTAGCCATAGCTTGTGCTGTGTATTTTCCTGAGCGGTCATGATCGTCCCAGTTATTAGCTATCAAAATGCCAGGAACAAGTATTAAACACACTATAGTTATAATTGGAGCAGCCAATGTTTTTGGTAGTTTATCTTTTAAAGCATGGTAAATGCCGTAAACGCCAATACCAATCCAAAGCGCAAACACATAAAAAGAGCCTACTACCGAGTAATCGCGCTCGCGAGGTTCAAACGGGCGAACATTTGTATATACTTGTATAGCTATTCCTGTAAAAAGAAAAAACACTAGCATTACCCAAAAGCGTTTTTTATCGGTATTTAAAACAAAAAATAAGCCAATTAAGCCTAAAAGTAATGGTAGAAAATAATAGGTGTTTCGTGCTTTATTGTTTTTTACATCGCTAGGTAAATTATCTTGAGATAAACCTAAGTGCCACTCGTCTATAGGTTTTATGCCGCTTATCCAATTACCGTTGTTATCCAGTTTACCTTGAATATCATCTTGTCTGCCCGTAAAATTCCACATAAAGTAACGCCAATACATGTAGCCCAATTGGTATTCAAATAAATACACAATATTACTAGCTAAATCTGGTTTTTCGATATCTAGGTAACTTTGGTAGCGTTTTAAAAACGAATTATAATCTGAATAATCAACGTTACCTTTTGCTACGTTACTTCTAAAATCAGAAACCAGTTTGCGTAA
>CALDUF010000044.1 GCA_937923515.1 uncultured Flavobacteriaceae bacterium | reverse complement strand
ATTGAAATTCCTTACCCACACAGTGTTGAAATACACAAAGATTCTTAATTTAAGATTTAGGTTTTAACGCCACAAAATCTTTTAAATAATAAGGTTCAAAATAAGCGACATCTTCGGTGTCGCTTTTTTTGTATTTATTGTAAGCCAACAAACTCATTTCGTTGGCAGATGGTAGTTTACCATCTATAAAAATAGCGTTAGTATTATGTATTAGAGTTTTTGTTTTTGCAACACCATTACCAATAAAACACACTTTGCCTTTATTTAAATAGTCCTCAAACGAATGCGCTTCAAGTATCTGAGCTTGGGTTTCTCTTAGTGCATTACAATTATTATCAAAAATAGCAGAATACACTTCCATACGCCTTGCATCTAGCATTGCAACAATTACATCACTTTCTATAGCAACTTGGTGAGCCAACACACTTAAAGTTGGTATTGAAATTAGCGGTATGTCTAAAGCAAATGCTAAGCCTTTTGCTGCAGATACCCCAATGCGCAAACCTGTGTATGAACCAGGACCTTTACTCACCGCTACGGCATCGATTTCAGAACGCTTTACATTTGTAGTGTTTAAAACATCGTTTATAAATACATGTAATTTTTCGGCGTGAGAATACCCGTTTCTAGAGTCTTCTTTTAAAGCAATGGTTTTACCGTTTTTAGAAAGAGATACCGAACAATTGGTGGTTGCCGTTTCTAAGCTTAAAATATATGCCACATTAATTGGTTAAAGATTTACCCATGTAAAAGTCTAAAACTTTTGTCTTAAAAACAAAATCATATTTTGCATTTATTAAAGAGGATTCTGCATTAACATATCTCACTCTAGATTCTTCTAATTGAAAAGAATTCATAACACCTATATTGAAACGTTCTTGTGCATTTTCAAAGGCTATTTTTTGAGATTTTAAAGATTTTTCGGCAGCTACAAATGCTCTAAACGCTGCTTGAGCATCGGTAAAAGCGCGTTGTATATTTGCTTCCAAATCTAACTTGGCTTGTTCTAATCCTAATTTTGAATTCTCTTCTTGAATTCTAGATCGTGCAACTGCGGTTTTATTTTGATACCTCGAAAAAATAGGAATACCTAAGTTTAGGGTAAAAGCGTGTGCCTTTTGATTATTTAACTGAGAAAAAAAATCGGCTTCAGTATCTAATACATTTGTAAAAAACGCGTTAGATCCAAACCCATAATTAAATGTTAAGGACGGATAGTAACCAGACTTTGATATCTCGGTACCCAAAGCTGCATTTTCTATGCGCTTTTCGGCTACTTTAATTTCGTTTCTATTTGTAAACGCATGCGATATAATTGGAGACACATCATTATATAGTAATGTTTGAGACGGACTTCCTATATCTATAATTTCTACATCAAAGCCTTCAAATGGTAGTTGTAATAGTTGAGATAACGTAAGTAAAGCCAAATTGTAATTATTTTGCGCTATAGTTACACTTTGTTCATCCGTACTAAAAGTGGCCTCAGCATCATATATATTAACTTTTGGTTGCGTACCAGCATCTACCAATGCTTTAACTTGTTCTACTTGCTTTTTTGAAAACTCGTATTGAGCTTTAGCAATCTCTAATCGTTCTTTATTAAACAACACATTGAGGTATGCATTTACTACGTTTAAAGAAATATCATCTTTAATTCTACTCAATTCTAATTTACTGGTTTCTAAATTTAATTGGGACTGTTTGTATAAGTTAGTCAACCTAAATCCATTAAACAATGTTTGGTTAGCACTAACGCCTACACTTGTACTATTATCGGTTCTATCTACAAATTGTCCAGGAAAAAGCTCTCTATTACCTATAGATAAATTGTGTCTTATATTACCGCCTACAGAGGGTAAAAACTGTCCTTTGGCTTCGACAACATCTTGCTCATTTAACGAAATTGTATTTTCGTTTAATGCCACTGTAATGTTGTTTTCTAATCCATAATTAACACATTCTTGGAGTGTCCATTTTTTTTCTTGAGAAAAAGACAATATCCCAACAAAACAAAATCCTAAAACTATTATTTCTTTTAATACTTTTTTCATGTTTAGTCGTCGTTTTCTTCATCTTCCTTATCATCAGAAGCTTTATTCCAAACTTTTATTTTATCACCTTCTGCTACACCATCCAAAATTTCAACATTAATCCCATCTGAAATACCAATTTTCACATTTTTTCTTTTGAATTTGCCATCTTCATTTTTAATTTCCACAAATGGTTTATCACTAGATCTTTTATACTGCAACAATGCTTCTTTTATAGCAAGTACACTGTCTTTACCTTCTAAATCAATTTCAGCGTTTGCACTGTAACCAGCACGAATATTAGTGGTATTATCTAACGTTACATTCGCTTTAATTGTAAACTGAACTGCACCATTTTCTTCAACACCTTTAGGCGCAACAAATGTTAATTTAGCAGGAAATTCTTCATCATTTATAGCACCTAAAATCACAGTAATATCTTTTCCTTCTTTAAGTTTTCCAACTTCAGCTTCATCAACCTTACCTTCAAAAATCATATTACTCATATCTGCTATAGTAGCAATAGTTGTACCTGCATTAAAGTTGTTACTTTGAATAACTTGATCGCCCTCTCTAACGGGAATCTCTAAAATAGTTCCAGAAATTTGAGCGATGATGTTGGTATTTGCAGAACCGCCTCCTGAAATAGAACCACGTTTTATAATTTGATAATCGTTCTGCGCTTGACGTAACGATTCTTTTGCTTGATTATAGCTTAACTCGCTATTTTCAAAGTTTTGAATTGAGATAACGCCTTTATCAAATAGTTTTTTATCACGTTGCAGTTGTATTGTAGCGTTATCGGCCGATAATTTAGCAGTTGCTATTCTACTCTTAGCATTTGCCAAACTTTGTTCGTTAGGCACTACTCTAATTTTTGCAATTAAATCTCCTTTTTTTACCACATCGCCTTCTTCCACGATAATTTTATCAACAATACCAGAAATTTGTGGTTTTAACTCGATTTCTTCCTCAGGATTCAATTTACCAGTTGCTACAGCTTGTGAGCTTATAGTTGTGTAAAACGGTTCTTCTACCCCAAATTCTTCAACATCTTTTGCGTTGGCATCCATAAAGTATTTTAACACAAATACTAAAGCGAAAATCGCCAATAGAACTAAAATAATTTTTACTGTTTTATTCATTTTTTTGATTGTTTATTCTTCTCTAAGTGCTTCAATTGGCTTTACACTAGTAGCCTTAAAAGCGGGTATTAATCCAATTAGTGTACCTAACACTACCAATATTAAAAGTGCAATAAAAACTACAGCTATTGATACTGATGCGTTTACTATAGTTGCATCATCGCCTTGTCCAAACATGGCATCTAAACCAATTAAAATCCAACCTCCTGTGATGATTCCAAATAATCCTGCTACAATAGTTAAAAACACAGCTTCTACTACAACTTGCCGTTTAATCTCAAAAGGTGTAGCGCCTAATGCTCTTCGCACACCTATTTCTTTAGTACGCTCTTTTACTGTAATTAATAATATGTTGCCAATAGCAAAAACGCCTGCAATGAGAGTAGCTATACCTACAAACCAGGTTAAAAACTGCATACCTGTTAAAAACCCAGTTACTTTGGCAAACTCATCTCCTAAATTAAAACTTCCAAAAGCGCGTTTATCATCAGGATGTATTTTATTCAAATTCTTTAGAAGAAGCTTCGCATCTGCTTCAATTTGCTTAATGCTATGTTCTGGTTGGCCTGTAATCATAATCCAGCCAATTCTATCACCTTGATTAAAAATTTGTTGATAGGTGCTAAATGGGATGTGAACATCAGAAGAAGGACCCATTGAAACGTTAGATGTTTTAAACACACCAACTACCTTAAAATTTATACCATTAATTAAAATATATGCGCCAATTGCTGCTTCATCTTTCTCAAATAATTGCTTGTAAATATCGTCTGAAATGACTGCTACTTTCCGTTTATCAAGCATATCGGCCTCATTTATAAAGCGGCCATTCTTTAACTTTTTCTTTTGAACTTTATCTAATAAAGGCAAATCTCCAGCAACACTAAAATTACCTGATAAAAAATTGCGATCCATTTTAGCAGACCTTTGATTTCTAGGTACTACAAATTCAATTCCCTCAACGTTATCTTCTACTTTTTTAGCATCGGTAAGCGTTAAGCCTACGCCTTTACCTTCTTGAAAACCCTTAAATGGTTTACTGGTACGTTGCCCCCAAATAAATACACTGTTTGTTGCAAAATCTCCAAATAATCTATTAAATGAATTTTCTAAGCCTCGAGCAGAACCTAATAAACCTATAAGCAATAATACGCCCCACCATACACCAACCATGGTAAGTATAGACCTTAGTTTGTTTTTGCTAAAGCTATCAAAAACCTCTTGCCATGTATCTCTATCAAATAAAAATTTTAACATAACTAGTCGTTTCTTAAGGCTATTATTGGTTTAATTTTTGAAGCTTTTTTAGCTGGTATATAACCTGCTATTGCGCCTGCAAGTATAAGCGTTAAAGTAGCACCAACTACCAAACTATTACTTACTCCTGGATCTTTTATAAAATAGGCTTCTAAACTAGGGCCTGCCAATTCTAGCACGCCAAAACCTATAAGGAGCCCAATATAACCTGCTATAGCTGTTATTAAAATAGCTTCTATTAAAATAATGGATACAATAGATCTTGGCGAAGCTCCCAATGCTTTTCTAATACCAATCTCTTTAGTGCGCTCTTTTACAATAAAAATCATGATGTTACTTATACCAACAACACCAGCAATTAAAGTTCCAAAACCTATAACTAGAATTATGATGCTTAGACCAACCGTCATTGCATTTACAGATTTTGTGGCTTCTGCCATATTCATTACTCTAATAGCGCGTTGATCGTCTCGTGCTACATCAAATCTGGTTTTAAGCTTTCTGGTTAATAAATTTCCAAACGCAATAGCCTGATCGTAATTTAGGTTTGGGTTGTAGCCAATATTAATTTGATCTATGTAATCGTTATTGCCATAAATCATTTGTGCTGTTGTTACTGGCATGTATATTTTACGTTCTTCATTATCACCACCATCGTCTCTAAATACGCCAACAACCTTGTATTGTACACCGCCTAGATTAACATATTTGCCTAAGGCTTCAGTTTTAATAAACAAATCTTCTTCAACAAGCCGTCCTATAACGGCTACTTTTGTTTTATTTTTTAAATCGTTTTGGTTGATGTAGCGTCCATCAACAATTAATGTTTTTTCTAAAAATTGATGATCTGGGTGTACTGCTCTTAATTCGTATGAATTACTTTCGTTTTTATAAGACGCTGTTACGTTTTTATATATTCTAGCTGTTAGGTATTGAATTTTGTTTTCAAATTCTTCTTCTACATAATCAAAATCCTCATTTTTCATTTGTATACGCCTTCCTGCTTGAAGCCCGTTATGCGCCTTTGTAGTTCTGCCAGTAAATATTGATATGGAATTTTTAGCATCATCCATAAAAGCCTCTTTAAATGTGTTTTGTAAACCATTAGCAATACCAAAAAGAATGGTAAATAGAAGAATAGCAAATGCTATAGTAAAGCCAGAAAGCAAACTACGTGTTCTATTTTTATTAATACTTTGAAGTATTTCTCGCCAAAGGTCTATATCAAACATACTGGCTAGCTCTTACTTGTGTTACTGTTTTATCTTCCATAATAACACCATCACGAAGTCTTACGATACGCTTGCACATACTTGCTATATCCTCTTCGTGCGTTACCATTAAAATGGTTTTACCTTCATCATTTAATTGTTGAATAAACGCCATGATTTCGTGCGATGTCTTTGTATCTAAGGCTCCTGTAGGTTCATCAGCTAAAAGTAGTTTGGGATTTGCCGCCAAAGCTCTTGCAATAGCTACACGTTGTTTTTGTCCACCAGAAAGCTCTTTTGGTAAATGGTGTGCCCAATCTGCCAACCCAACCTTTTCTAAATGAAACATTCCTAATTCCTGACGTTTTTTTCGCTTTAGTCCTTGGTAGTATAACGGCAGCGCTACATTTTCTAGAGCGTTCTTGTAGTTAATAAGGTTGAACGATTGGAAAATAAAACCTAGAAACTTATTTCTATATACAGCCGCTTTCTTTTCGGTAAGATTATCAATTGGTAAGCCATCGAGTATATATTCACCAGAATCTAAAACATCTAGCATACCAATAATGTTGAGTAAGGTTGATTTCCCAGAACCCGAAGATCCCATAATGGCTACCATTTCGCCTTCTTCTACAGATAAATCAATACCTTTTAAAACATGCAAACTTGAATCGCCAATGGCATAAGATTTATGTAATGCGTTTATTTTCAGCATTTTTTGATTGATTAGAACATTAGTTAGCCTCTATTGATGAAAGTGCTTTCACATTAGACTATTAACACAAAGAAATGTTACAATAAAAGTTAAAAAAAACTTTTATTACTTTTTTAACTTAAAAAAACGGTAATAAATAAAAAACCCAAGGCCGCCAACTAGTACATAGGGAATAGCCATTAAATACATAATACCGTTATTTATACCTTCAGCAGTAGACATGCCCTCTTCGCTTTCTAACACTGCGCGACACATGGCACATTGTGCATTACTCTTCATAAAGAAAAGGCATAAAAAGAGAATATAGACTATTTTGTTTTTCATTTTATATTTGAAAATATCACGCAATAGCGGATTAATTCGATTTACTATATGTTGTGCGTTCTGCGAACTTCAATAATTACTTAACGCTTCTTTTAGATCCCGCTAAAAAAGCGGGATTAATTCGATTTGCTATATGTTGTGCGTTCTGCGAACTTCAAAATATAGAATCTCATTAATAATACGGTGAAATCATAACATAAACTATTACGCCTGTAACGGCTACATACAACCATAATGGAAACGTAATTTTTGCGATTT
Source organism: uncultured Flavobacteriaceae bacterium (assembly GCA_937923515.1). GTDB lineage: Bacteria > Bacteroidota > Bacteroidia > Flavobacteriales > Flavobacteriaceae > Jejuia. Next base: position 15,641 of record CALDUF010000044.1, on the reverse strand, counting down.
TTTTATGCTTTTCTATACTATTAGTAATAGCTCTAACATAAGTTATAAGCACAAACGGAATTACAACTATAGATAATAATATGTGCGTAATTAATATAAAATAATAAACGTAAGCAATTGCGCCTTCACCACCGTATTTTGTAGAATCGCTCGTCATGTGATACGCCACATACATTACCAAAAATAAAACGGATAGTATTATAGCAAACTTCATTAAACGCTCATGCAGCTTTATATTTTTATTTTTTATGGCGATAAATGCAAAAATTAAAACAAGTGCTGTAATTGCATTTGTTGTAGCATAAATAGGTGGTAAAAATATAGGTAACTCTGCATCTATTTTAACACCAAATAAAACAGCCACAACTACAGGTATAGCTATAGAGAGCACAACAATTAATGTATTGTATTTTTTTTCGTCTAAAATTTTATCTTCGTTCATATTAAACCTTATTACATCTAGATGTATCTATACTCTTTTATCCGCTTAGTGAATACACTTTAAATTCACACGTTATTCATTAAGTAATTTTCTAATATCTTCTTTTAAGATACTAATTTGCTCAACTTCTCCATTATCGTCGGCACCCTCATCTTCTGATACAATACCTCTGTAGTAAATAATTGGATTGCCAAAGTCATCTTTTCTAGAACGTATAAATCCATTTTTATCTATAAGCGCAAAATTTCCCGAATGCTCGAAACCACCTTCGATACTACTGTTTTCAGCAGCATAAATATAAAAGCCTTCGTTTGCTAACTTGTAAATTTCAGCTTTATCACCAGTAAGTAAATGCCAGTTGGTATTGTTTATGCCATAAGTTTCAGCGTAAGTTTTTAAAACTTCGGGCGTATCGTATTCTGGATTTATTGTAAAAGAGGCTACACCAAAGTTTTCAAATCCTTTAAATGTGTTTTGAATCGTAACTAAATTATTATTCATTCTAGGGCAAATGGTTGGGCATGTGCTAAAAAAGAATTCAATAACGTATACCTTACCCTCGTAATCCTTATTAGTTATAGTTTTGCCATATTGATTTGTAAAGCTAAACTCTGGTACTTTGCGCTTTGTACCGTTGTTTTCAATAAAAGCCAAACCAGATGGTTTAAAGGTATCCAATGGTTGTTTTTGGTCGCTTCTGCTTTCTTTTCTAGAAATATCACCATTAGTAACTCTATCTACTATTTTAGGCACAAATAATATCCCAAACAATAAAATTATAAAAGCTATACCTATGTATGAATAATTTGTTTTTTTCATCTTTAAACTTATTCGGCTTTTAAATCACTTGCGCGTCTTGTATCAGAGTTAAATTCGCCTTTACGTTTTTGTCTGTACTCCGTAAATAGAATACGTAAATCTTCGCTCATTTTATTTTTAATGGTAGCAACCTCAATACAATCGTACGCACTTAAACCGTATATTTTTGATTTTTTCTCAATGTCATTATCCGTTCTATCATCTATTCTTCCGCGTTGGTTCAAATCTTTATCTATTATAAATACAGCATCTGTAGCGTAATTATCATTTAATCCTGCATCAAACTTTAGGCTATTAAAAACCACATCTATTTGTGTTGGTGTTCCATAAATCACATGCAAAAAACGTAAATCCTCATAAAGGCTTATCTCTTTTCGCAGTTGTTCTGCATTAGCTTCACTACCTATTGCAGCAATCAAAACAACTTGAAACTTTTTAAATCCTTTAAACTTATCGTAAACTAACTCCTTTAAGTTAGACGCAGCTGTTAAACGTTCCATAGGTTTAGATCCTACAAAACTTAAAACGGTAATATGGTCTTTTAGTGCAACTGGGGTATCGGTATTAGAAGTAAATCCAGTTATATCACTTACGTTTTCATTTACAATATCTAAAGGTGTGTAGTTGTGCGTAGCAGGATACAGAAATAATAAAAACGTTACAGGAAGAAAAAACAGAATTCCTAAAATTGCATAAATTCCAACTTTTTTATAATTCATAATATCTAGAATTGCCTGTAACTAATTTTGTTTTGCAAAAATAAAAAAGGTGGTTCTTAAAAACCACCTTATCTGTATATTTTTAACACTAAATTGTGTTTGTATCTCGGTAAATAAAGATTTATTAAACTTACTATTTTACGCGCTCTTTAAAAAAGTTTAGTAAAATAGGGATTAATTAAAAATCTCTCTTAATATAACCATCATCATACACATCAAAAACATATCCACCTTCTTGCAGTAAAATGAACATTAAATACAATATTAAGAAAATAGTTGTCCAAACTACCATACGTCTCAAACCTTTGGTTTCGTCGCGCATGTGCATAAAATCCCAAGTTATATAATATGCTTTAACTATGGTTAAGATAATGAAAATCCAGTTTAAAATTTTCATTCCTAAAACTTTACCCATAGACCATTCTGGTTTTAAAATACCTAGTACTACTTCAACAGCAGTTATTATAGACAATAAAATTAAAACACCCCAAATTTTTTGAGTATTAGATTTAAACTTTAATAAGCCTTGAAATATTGCTAATTTGTGTTCGTGTGCCATTTTAAAATATTTTTATTTAGATTCCCGTTTCATTAGGAACGTCAATTTTTTATTGGTTTTAGATGTTGCCTTAAGCAACTACTATACAAGGTAAAAGAATGTAAATACAAATACCCAAACTAAATCTACAAAGTGCCAGTACAGTCCTACTTTTTCTACCATTTCGTAGCTTTTGCGTTTTTCATAAGTACCTAATACCACGTTAAAGAAAATAATGATATTAATTACCACTCCAGAAAATACGTGAAACCCGTGAAATCCTGTAATAAAGAAAAAGAAATCAGCAAACAATGGCGAGCCATATTCATTTACTTTAAGGTTAGCACCTTCAACGTAAACCTTACCATTTTTCATTATTTGGTTAATAGATTCTTCTCTAGATAAAACCGTTTTTTCACCATCTTCGTTTATAATTTGGGTTCTTACCAACACATCTTTATTAGCTTGCAAACCGTGTATCACCTCATCCATAGTGTAGGTTGGTAATGGGCCTTCGCTTACAAACCACAAACCATTTTTACGTTCGTGTTGTGTTCTTTCTTGGTGCGCAGTATTAACAGCAAAATCCCTTACTGCAACTCTTTTAAACACTTGCTCTCCATCTTTTTCTACATAATGTCCAAACTGTAAAATATTACCACCTTTAGTTTGCACAGCGCCATAATCACCTTTAATAAAAGTATTCCATTCCCAAGCTTGAGAACCCACAAAAATTAAACCACCAATAATGGTTAAAAACATATAAATGGTAACCTTAGCCTTATTTAAATGGTGGCCAGCATCTACAGCTAAAACCATTGTTACAGACGACATAATAAGTACAAACGTCATAAACGCCACATAGTACATAGGTGCATCCACCCCGTGTAAAAACGGAAAGTGCGTAAACACCTCATCTGCAATAGGCCATGCATCAATAAATTTAAATCTCGAAAATCCGTAGGCTGCTAAAAACCCAGAGAAAGTTAATGCATCTGAAACAATGAAAAACCACATCATCATTTTACCATAACTTGCCTGTAAAGGTTGGTTACCTCCACTCCAAGTTTTGCCTTCTGCTACTACTGTACTCATATATAAAGGTTAATATATCTTTTTAAATTACATATTAAAGCATTAAACTCGTTCATTTCCCGTTCTATTTTCGTGTTTATAATCTCAATAGCCAAGGCTATTCAAATCAATCACAGCGTTATATAACAAAAAAGCAACATCGCTTAATTTACTTTGTTATGCACTATAAACAGATATTGTTTAAAAGTTGCACAAAAATAATCATTTTATTCGTCTAACGAAATATCACGCTTTAAAAATTAGCTACGTCTTCTTTCAATCTGGGCGTTACCCTCCTTTGGTCGGGTCGGGCTTTCCGTTTGTAGTTTTGCACGCCGCTTGGGCGCGTGCAAAAGCTATCACTGCAATCCCTAACGCGGGCTTACCTGCTTAAGTTTTGTTTATCAAGTAAAACAGTGGGTATCAGCATAGTTTATCCCACAAAATACAAGAACAAAAACAAGTACACCCAAAGTATATCTATAAAATGCCAAAACGTGGCGGCCAATTCAAATCCTAAAAAATTTTCTGCAGTGTACTTTTGTTTAAAATGATTATAAATTACAACCAATACACAAATTAACCCCGCTGCAACGTGCAAAATATGCACAAACGCAATTAAATAAATATAAGACATGGTAACATTACTTGTTGGCCCCGTAAAATTATACCCTAAATCTATAATTTGTTGAAATCCAGAAAACTGATTAGATATAAAAACAACACCTAAAACTAACGTGATAAGTAACAAAATAGAAGTTGCTGTACGGTTGCCTTGTTTTAAGGCGCGTTTTGCTAAAATAAACGTAATGCTACTAATAACAATTACAACAGTGCTAATTATAAAGGCATTAGGCAACTCAAAATCCTTTACCCAATCTGGTCTAGACCTACTCACCAAAAAGGCACTCGTCCAGCCACCAAAACTCATTATTAAAGACACAATACCAAACCAAAGCATCATTTTCTTCGCTCTACTATTTTTCTCTTGCGCTGTTCCTTGAGTTAAATCCATCTTAATTTAAAAATTTATCAATTACGTAAACTATTTGTAACAATGTAATGTAAGACACGCTAACCAACATCAATTGTTTTGCTGCCTTCTCAGTCATTAATCTAAACAATCGTATCGCGTAATATATCATCCAAAGTCCCAATCCAAAAACAATTACAGCCGCAATAATAGACAGTTGTAAACGCCCCGTAAAACCAAATACAGGTATTATAGAAATTAGCACAGTCCAAATACAATACATAATGGTTTGTACTGCGGTACCTTTATCTTGTTTTCCTGTAGGCAACATAAAAAACCCGCCTTTTTTATAATCGTCGTACAAAAACCAGCCTATAGCCCAAAAATGAGGAAACTGCCAAAAAAATTGTAAAGCAAATAACGTACCCGGTTCAATACCAAAATCGTCTGTAGCAGCTACCCAGCCTAACATAAATGGTATGGCCCCAGGAATGGCTCCAACAAAAACCGCCAACGGTGTTTTTGTTTTTAATGGTGTATAAGCACAGGTGTATAAAAATATAGAAATAGCACCAAACATAGCCGTTTGCTTATTGATGCTATACAAAATAATAATTCCTAAAAGCGTAAAAATAGAGGAGATAATAAATGCAGTCGTCACACTCATGCGCCCCGCAGGAATTGGTCTGTTTTTAGTACGGTGCATCAAGGCATCCAAATCTTTTTCAATAATTTGATTAAACCCGTTAGAGGCACCTACCATAAAATAACCACCTAAAGCTAGTAAGGTTAGTATTTTAAAATCGACTACATCTACACCAAGCAGATAGCCTGCGAGCGATGAAAATACAACACTTATAGACAAACGCATTTTAGTAATTTCTTTAAAATCTGAAATTACCGAAGGCGCTGCTACTGAAGTTTTTGAGTTGCTCAAGGTGATCCTTTTTATCGCTTTGCTTTTGCGAGTGCAAAGATACGCCTAAATACTAAAAAAACGATATAATTATCGCTAAATACACGTTCATTTATGTGCTTTTAACATTGTAAAATACTACCGTAGCTTTAGCTATAACAGAATTTAACCGTTTTAAACAAAAAAGTAACGTCACATTTTTGGCCCAATTATAGAATGCATTTAGTATAAACTAAATTTGAACATTAAAAGCTAAACTTTTAATACCTTTAACCCATAGTGCTATAATTTAAAACTTATGAAACTCTTAAAATCAATTTCTGCTTTATTTTTCTTTTTAATCAGTTTATCACATAATGCCCAAGGGCGTTTTGATAAGGTAACTATAGAAACCACTAAACTTACAGACAATACGTATATGCTTGTTGGTGCTGGTGGAAACATAGGCGTTTCTGTGGGAGCAGATGGCGTTTTGATTATTGATGACCAATTTGCACCATTATCAGATAAAATTATAAGCGCACTAAAAAAACTAAGTAATCAACCTGTAAAAATTGTAGTGAACACACATCACCATGGAGATCACACGGGCGGTAATGAAAATTTTGGAAATCTAGGCGCTACTATTATGGCGCACGACAATGTAAAAAAACGTTTAAAAGATAAAAGTCCTGCTGCAGCTTTACCTGTTATTACCTTTAATGATAAACTTACCGTACAAATGAATGGTGAAGCCGTTATGGTAATTCATGTAGACAATGCACATACCGATGGTGATGCCTTATTATACTTTACAGAAAGCAATGTACTACATACGGGCGATACATATTTTAATGGGCGCTATCCTTATATCGATTTAAATTCTGGTGGTAGTGTTGATGGCTATATAAATGCTGTAAAAACAGGTTTAATGTTGATAAATGATGAGACGAAAATAATTCCAGGTCATGGCGAATTATCTAATAAAACTGAATATGAAACCTTCCTAAAAATGCTTGAAACACTAAAAGCGAATGTTTTAGCTGAAATTAAAAAAGGTAAAACTGAGGATGACGTTGCGGCTAATACTGACATCACAAAAACTTATGATGCGCTAGATTACGGGTGTTGCTTTATTACTTCTGAAAAAATAAGACGAACGTTTTATAAGAGTTTGAAAAAAGAATAAACAAGATTCCTGTTTTTACAGGAATCAATCAATTATCAAAATACCAATTAAACAAATCGGTTCTTAAGCCTAGATTAAACCAAACGGTATTGTTTTTAAAGATATTGGCTGTTGTAACTTCAGGATTAAAATTTCTAACAGTTATATCTGTAAATAATTTAAGGTTAGATGTTGGGTTAACAATATATCCTGCTTGCAGATTACCATAAAATGTTTTTGTTTTAATGCCTTGCCCTATTTCTACACCTGTATCAAAAGGTCTATCTACTTCGCTTCTATAAATATCACCACCATAGTTAAAATTATCGGTACCATCATTAAAGTCAAAACCTCTTGTTCCAAAAATTAATTTGGCATCCGCAAACCAGCGACCATATCTGTAACGCCCTATAAGTAAGGCTTCACTAAAGTTTGCTCCCCATAAATGTGCTACAGGTTGATTATTATGCGCATAGTTTAACACAATACTATTATGAGAATAGGTATAAGGGCGCACCCTGTTTACCTCTAATTGTAATACCAAATTATCTACATTAAACGCATTATAATACTTTACGCCAATTTGGTAGCCGTATTTATTTTTCCAGCTTTTATTGCCCGCTCTAACATCTCCCAACGAAAATTCGTCTAAAATAAATTGTCCATACGCATTTATATTGTCTGTAAACTTATATTTAAGCGAAGCGCCTAATAACGCATTTCCTGCATCTTGCCCTGTTTGAAATTCTATGGCACGGTAAAATACAATGGGGTTTAAGTAGTTTACATCTAAACCTCTGTCGTTACTATTCTGCCAAAGTACAGACTCAAATAAGCCTATATTTAAACGTTTAGATACATTCCAACTTAAATAGTGGTTGGCTATATATTTTGTTAAAAATGCGCCATCTTCTTGAACTTCATTACGTACATCGCGCATCCACATAAAAGTATTGGTATACTTAATTTTCCAAAACGTTGTATTGAGTTTTAAAAAGGGATGCGGACTTGTAACATCGCTTAAAAGTAATGAACGGTAGCCATCGCCTATAAAGTTTTTACCGTGCCCAAATTGAACATTTAAAAATTTTGCAGGTGAATAAGACAAATAGGCCTCTGCTACAGGATAATCATAACCATCAGTTTTAAAGCGTTTTGAAACGCCTCGCCCTGGAACTATCGGTTCGGTATCTGAGGCTCTAATACTTTCAATGTATCTATTTACATAATCTGCAAACCGTCCTTGACTCTCAAAAACACTGGTATAAAAATTAAATTTTTTACCTAAGCCACCTTGTACCAATACACCTCTTGTATTGTTGTAGGTACTACCGCCACCTGCATCTGATCCTAGTTGTAAATCAAAAATAGGATCTATAGTAAACCAATAATCTTTACTTTGTATTTGTACTAAATGTTCATTCCAAAGCTTTTTGCCTGCCCAAGTTTTAGTGTCTCTTGTTAAGGTTTCTCTTTCGGCTTCGAAATCATAATATTTAGACACATCTTCATACAAAAAGGGTTTGGATGCGGTATGACTGTTGGTACCAATTACATTCATAGCACGATCAAAACGTGCATAATCACTATGCGTAAATTGAATGTTTAACTGGCTGGTTAACGCTTTGTTTGTGTAAGCGGTAAGTGTTTTGTTTATACTATCAAACTCTTGTCGTGCAGCAATATCCTTCATGGCTATTGTTTCAGGTTTTGCAAAAGCTTTTGGGGTTGATGAGTTAATATCTTCTAAAGGTATTTTTATAGGTATTGAATATTGTTTATACGTTTTTCTGCCACTATAAGTGGCCGGTGTAATTTTTGGAAATAATTTAAAAACGCGTTTTGCCTCAACTTTTAGTTCATCGTACAATGCATCTACATACATTACTCTAAAACTCCCGGTTGTATCTACTTCAAAAAGTACGACTATCTCTCCTTTAAAATCGTATTTAGAAATAGCATCTGGAACTTTAAAATTCTCATTTATAATTTTAAAAACATTGGCATCAAAGCAGGTTTGTAATGCATCTGTTTTTGTGTTAATACAATCTGAAAAAACGGGTGGTTTTTCAAACGTATTAATCTCTTGAGAGGCTACTGAATATTGAATAAAAATTAGAAAAAGGGCAACAAATTGTTTCATATATTGATATGATTACATTTTGGATTGAAAGATAGCACATTTTATTAAGATTTATATCCCGCTGTTTCTCAGTATTAATTCGAGAACTAATTTTTAAATGTATTTTACATAATTCTCAAAATTAACTTTAATTAAAAAAGCCGTTATCTATTAAAATAACGGCTTGTTGCATGTTACATTATAATTTATTCTGCCATAAATGTAATAGGTAGCGTATACCTTACACTTACTGGCTTATCACGTTGCATTCCAGGTTTCATATCAGGAATTTTATTAACGATACGTTCTGCCTCTTCACCTAATTTTGGGTGCGGTGCTTGCGTTTTAATTTCTGAAATTTTTCCTGATTTGTCAATTTGAAATTGCACAAAAATGCGTTGTTTGCCTGTTAATCTATAATTTGAAGCGATATCATTACCATTAAAGCGTTTTTGTACAAGCCTGGTAATTTTATCAGACATACACTTTTTTCTGGCTTCATTGCCTTTTTCATCTTCACAACCTGGATATAAAGGAACTTCTTCTACTAAAATAAAATCTACAATTGGAGTTTCAACTGGCTCTGAAATATTATCTAACAGTGTAGGATCAAAAGGTGCATCAGGAATTGCAGTATCAGGCGTTTCTATAGTAATGTCCTTTGGTAAAATTGTTTCATTATCTACTTGTTCGATTTGATTGATAAACATTACTGTTTTACGCTCCTGCCTTTGCACACGTTTTTGTTGCTCTGGCTCAACATATACTTTAAAATTTGGTGCTTCCATTACAAACGTATCGTTTGGTTCATCAACTAGTTGCACATATTTTGAAGTTTTTTGTTCAAATTGCATTTCTAAAAGCCCTAGTGCAGCGAGTAGGCAAACTATTAAGCCCACTTGAAAATACAGCGTAGAGTTTTTTTGTAAATTCGCATCATGCTTGTGTGATTGTTTCACGCTACTTGCGTTTTGCAGAACGCCATCGTGAGATTGTTTTGAATTTTTCATTTGTTGTGATTTTTTAAACTACAATCAAATAAAATTCGCAAGATGATTTACTGTTTCACATGCAAAAAAACAGTGATGTTTACTTGCTTATCTCATTATCATAGTTGTTATGTTAATATTATGGTAAAATCACAATAAGCATACCAAAAAAGAAATCCCGTTACATAAATATGCAACGGGATTTTAATTTTTATATCAACTAACTACTTGCCTTAGCAGGTATTATAATTGTTTAGTCCTGTACTTGAAAAATAATTGGTAATGAGTATGGTACAGTAACAGCCTTACCACGTTGTTTACCTGGTTTCATTTTAGGCAATTGCTTAATTACTCTTGCCGCTTCTTTTTCTAAAGCTGGGTGTGGTGCTCTAGAACGTATGCCTGTAATGTTTCCAGATTTATCAATCTTAAAAATCACATTGATACGTTGTCTACCAGATAACCCTAAGTCTGAAGCTAATTCAGTATTAAATTTTCTCTGTACAAATTTGGTAATCTTTTCAGACATACATTTTTTCTTTGCAGCATTACTTCCTTTTTCACAACCTGGAAAAACAGGAACATTTTCAATTACAGCAAAAGGTACTTCAATATCTTCTTCTACAGCTTCAACTTCAATTTCTTCAACTTCAACAATCTCAGTTTCTTGGTCTACTTCCGTAGATTCTATTACCGTTTCCTCAACCTCCTCTTCATCTTCAACAATCTCAATAACTTCAGGAGCAGCTGGTGGCGGTGGCGGTGGCGGTGGTGTAACTATTTGTTGCGTTAATGGAATTTCCTCCTCAAGCTCTTCTTCTAAATCTAGTTGCCCTATGTCAATATCAGATTTATCATAAGTTTTATAGTTAATCGCAGAATAAGCTAAAGTTAGCATAAGTGCTAAACCTATTGCAAAATACAGTGAACTGTTTCTGCCTACATTAGCTTTTGGATTTTTTTTAAGTTCCATAAATTTTATCGTTTTTTCAAGATTCGTAAAATAACTACTTATTTGCTAAAAATGCAAGTGTTTCTTAATTTTTTACTTGCAACTTTGCTTTAACCCACAAAAGACTTCCCATCGTTATTGCGCCTAAACTATTAGCAATAGCATCGTATACATCTAGAGACCTGTGTGCAGTTAAGGTACCTTGTAATACCTCAAGAAGTATACCAAATATAGTTGCGATAATTATCGCTTTTATAATTGCTTTATTTAAAGATTGCGGGTTCTGTAAAGAAAACACAATACTCCACAACAAACAAAGCAATCCATATGCTAAAAAATGAAATATTTTATCGCCGTAATTAAGATTGACTTTTGGCATTTCGCTTAAATTAATTAAGCTAACCACCACTAAAGCTATAGAATAAGTTACAGCTATAAATAACGCCGTCTTTTTAAGCACCTATTAATTCTTTATAAGCTTCATCAGATAACAGCCCTTCTATTTGAGAAGCATCTGAGTATTTAATTTTTATCATCCAGCCATCTCCATACGGATCGGAGTTTACACTTTCAGGTTCGTCTTCTAAACCTTCATTAAATGCTACAATTTCTCCTGATAGTGGCAAAAACAAATCAGATACTGTTTTTACTGCCTCTACAGTACCAAAAATTTCGTCTGCATCTAAGGTTTCGTCTAAAGTTTCGACCTCAACATAAACAATGTCTCCTAGTTCACTTTGTGCAAAATCTGTAATGCCCACAACGGCTACATCGCCTTCAATTCTAACCCATTCGTGGTCTTTGGTGTATTTTAATTCTGATGGAATATTCATTATAAAAATTTAAATATTTATATAACAAATGTATCTATTCAAAATTACATTTCAAATAGATATTTGTATCATTAACATTATAACCATAAATGGCTTTATAGATGCTTCAGTATAACTTCCTACGAATTACTAAAGTTAATTACCAAAATTATACCTTAATGTAAAGCCTGAACGGATTGTAGTTTGTGGAAACGCCGTTGAAATTGCATAATCGGCAAATGCGTAATCAAAATAAAATATAGCGGTTAGGTTTCTACTAAATGCATAATCAGCAGAATACTTTAACCCCCAGATGGTTTGACCAGAAGTTACTTGGTTATTTTCTAAATCTAAGTAGCGTACTATGGTTTTATTATCTCGTACTGAAAGGTCTGCTTTCATATTTAAATCACTAACAATACGCTTTTTAGGACCTGCTAGTTTAGATTTTAAACGTACATCTTTAATACGGTAGCCTAAACCTAACGCGTACTCATTACCAATAACCTCAGTTAATAAATTGTTGTCAAAACTTAAAGATAAGAGTCTGTCTTTTCTAATTTCAGCTAGAATTTTCATAGAGTTTTTCATCTCCATATCTATTCTAACAAGCGGACTAAACATCTCGGTTAAGTTAATATTACTAAACAAACGCTCATTTTTAAAATTACCAGACTGGTCTTTAGTATCTGGATTTTGACTATCGAAATCTTGAGTGAAATCTGGCGCGGTAAAATCTAAATTGGTTTGAAATTGATTTACATTGTAACTAGCGCGGTAACCGTGCGTTACTGAAAAACGTCTAAAACGTTTTTTAAACCACCCAAACTTCATAAACCCAGTATACTTTACATCCCAGTTTGGTATAGGTATGTTTCTAAATGCACCAAGCTTTACGCTATTTGCATCTTGCCCGCTGTAGGCCGCTAAAAATGCAGGTAATAATACGGCTTGACTGTTTTTTCCGAAGCCTCTAGGAAAACCATCAGCATCTACATCATTTACATCTGCACCACGTTGTGCGGCTATACGTCGTGCAATAGGAAGTCGGTTATCTCTAAACGTATTAAACGCTTCAGAAATAGTTTCGTTGCTTGTACTAAAAGCTGTTTTTATAAGTATTGTAGAAATATTAAAATTCCCGAATGTATTTGGTGTTAAGGACTCGTATGGATTTGATTGACTTAAATCTACTCTAAAATTTTCAGTGAAATTTTCAAAGTAAGTTTTGTTACCTGTAATATCAATTTTTAAATCTCTAACAGGTTCTAAACTTGCAGAAATATCCAATTGTTCGCTATGGGTTTGTGCAAACTGTTCGTTAAATTCCTGAAATTGTGTTAACCAACCACGTCTGGCAGCTTCTTGTCTAATATCAGCTTGCGAACCAAATGTAAATCCAAATGATGGCTTTAAAGTTCCCACAAAACCTGGCGTTCTGGTATAACCCGGTAAAAACGTACCATTATTTTCTGAATAATTAATTTGCACGCGTTTAAGACTCGTAATAATATCTATACCTGCGTTTAACCACTTTGTGCCAGCTTTGTTTTTGGATGTCGGTTTTTTATTGGTTTCGGGCTTAGCTCCTGGAGGTCCTCCAGGGGTTCTTGTTCTGGTTCTTACGGTTCGTGTTGGCTTCTTAACCAAACCTAAGTATTTGTACAAACGCCTCATATCTAAACTTGTATTTAGATTGTGAACATTAGAATTTTGTACAGTGTGAATATCTTCTCCTATTTGTTGCGCATATAAATCTGACCCTTTTTGCCATTGAAAATCACCGTTATATTGGTAAGTAGCATCAATAAAGCTAAGTGTTGGTATTTTATTAAGCGGTAGTTGATACGTTAAGCCTAAGCTTTGGGTTTGCCTATTAGGATCGCCAATATCTAAAAGTCCATCCCAAACATCTAATCTTGGGTCTTGCTCTCCCGCAATTAAATCATCGCCAACAAAATAATTTCTAACAATATTATTATTTGCTGCGGTAAAGTTTAACTGTAGGGCTTTGGTGAGGTTATAGTTTATGGTGTATTGAAAATCGAAAGTATAGTTTCTACGAAATAACTCTTCAATACCAATATTATCTCCAGTTAAATCTATTTCTCTAAATTTCTGACGGTTGAACTGTCTGTTAATATCTGAACTTACTGCGAAACTGGTAGGCAATAAATTTAAATTGAATTCTTTTAGGAATTTCCAATATTTTCCTGTGAATAAAGAATCGTTTTTCTTAAAAGGTTCCACTGTTACTGGGTTGAAATTAAACGCGTAATTTGCACCCGTTCTTAGGGTTTTATTTACTGCATTTTCAATTTCAAAATCACGATGCTCTATTTTATTGTATGAATAATTAAAGGTGAAATTTTCAACATCGTAAAATCGTGGTGTTTTATCAGTAGTTCTATTTTTCCTTACCCCAATTAAGTTAATACTTTGGCGACGTGTATAATCTTCGGATTGTTCTTTAACGTTTTGGCGCTCGGTTTCTGTGGTAGCAGCATCTACTCGATCTTGTAATTTTAAATCTTTATAAAACTGATCGAACTTAGGCGTTACCAGCTCTTCGCTTTGCGCATAATTAAATGGCACTTGTACACCCCACTTTTTGGGTAATAGCTGGCCTACATTTACATTAGTTACTACATCATACTGTTGCACATCTTCTAAAGCTCGCTCGCTAGGACCTTGTTCTAACGTACCAAAACCTGATGTACTTTGCCTACCTGTAGCACTAATATTTGCAAAATCTGCTATGTTGGTATCCATACTTACCACGGCTGCCCAACCGCCTTCGTTATCCAAATCTGATAAACGTAATTCGTTAAACCACACATTTGCGCACGCATTACTACCAGTTGCGTTTTTTACACCAACCATTAACGTTCTTACATCTCCAAAATTAGGATTACCTTTTATAGCTACACGCTGTTGCCCTGTAACGTATCCAGAAAACTGATCGGACACTGGTTGTATATCATCACCAATTACATCATAAAATGTAGGTTCGCCATCCAGTAGTGTGCCTTCTGCTATACCTCTTGCTTTTATTTGTCCTAAAATATCGATAGGTAAATTGATTTCATTCTCTAATGGCCACACATCTTCTCTTCGTAATGAACCGTTGGGCGATTTTACTAATGGCACTTCTATTTGGTAATAGTTATCGTTTAAATCGTTACCAATTCTTATAAAACCAACCAAACGTTCTGTATTTGTATCAACAAATCCTGTATCGTCGTCCTGCGCATGTAAAAACATTCTTAAACGTTTGTACTGGCGCATGTCTAAATTTATATTTTTAAACACTGCTCTAGAATCTTCAGACTCTAAATCACAAACATTAACTACTAACGATTGTTCATTTTGGCGTACCACAGTGTTATTATTAAACAGTTGCTCTGGCTCAATACCTGGAGGACGAACGTATGAGCCTTCATTATCAATAGTACCAACGATACCAACTGAAAAATCAGTGTTATCATCAGAAGGGTCATCATTATCTACTTCTAAAGTTTGTGTGTAGCGCCTCCAATCACTCCTCACTAAATCTAAAGTACCAAAACGAAATACTGTGTTTTGATTAAAATCTTTTAAATATGTTCTCACAAAACGTACAGATCTAAAATCGGTAATACCACCCACTGCTCTTGTGCTTTGTGTAACAGGAATTCTGAATAAATACCATTTTGGAAATACTACTTCTCCATTTTCTAAAACTCTACTATTATCGTTACTTTCTGCTTCAACATTTTTTGTGTCAACAATAAACGCATTATTAATATTTAAAGTAGCAGGTGTAATATCTAACTCATATTCAAAATAACTATCAATGGTATTCATTGTGTTATCTCTATTGATATCCTCAACATCAGGTTGCGGGTTATTGGCACGTTGGGTATCTGTAAACGTATCTGGTGTATTTCCCTCTACGCCATTAAATTGTTTGTAACGCTCAAAAATACCACCCTCAGCATCTAGAAAAAATCTATAGTTATCGTTTGAAGGATCTGGTAAATTTGCATAAGCATTAGGAATTTCAGTAGTATTGTTAACAAAATCTATTTCATTTTGATCGCTATAACCATCATACCCTACATCTTGATTGGTACGCTCTTGCCCTGTGGTATCAAAA
>CALDUF010000043.1 GCA_937923515.1 uncultured Flavobacteriaceae bacterium | reverse complement strand
TATCTCTGATGTTAAAAGAGCTATTGGCAATGTGCCTTTAAAAGTAATTATTGAGATTTCTGAACTTAATAAAAATGAAATTGTTAAGGCTTGTGAAATAGCAGTTGATGGAAATGCAGATTTTGTAAAAACTTCAACTGGATTTGCCTCTGGCGGTGCTACATTTACTGCAGTAAAAATCATGAAGAAAACTGTAAAAGATAACGCTAAAGTAAAGGCATCAGGCGGTATCACTGATTTTGAAACAGCTGTTAAATACCTAGAATCTGGTGCAGATAGAATTGGCACTTCTACAATGTTAAAACCTGAAAAAGATACGCTTCAAAAACGAAATTCTAAAATATACAGACGCTATATGGATACCTCACAAAAAAGCGAAGTATCACTAGATGTCTTAAAGGATATTAATGTAAATCTTTAAATTATAGCTTAAAACGTAAGCTATTTCCTGTAATTTTTTGCGCCAAAATATGTATTGCTGCTTCTGAGAGTTGTAACACCCTTGGGTAACCACCTGTAGTTTGGCAATCTTTCATTAAAGCTATTAATTTCCCTGATGGTGTTAATTGTACCGTACCAACGGTAACAGGAGCTGTTAAAATCGCATCTAAAGTATTTGCAATGGCTTCTTCAAACTGATACGCCATTCTATTATTCTCTTTAGCTACTGTAAAGGTTTGTTTAAATAACTGCTCTTGCTTTGTTCTCGGTAATTTATCAAACTCTGGTCCTTTAAAAACACCTAAAGTTGAAGTGTTCAAATAAGCATCATCAATCTTTAAACTTGCAAAGTGTTTAGTGTTTGCTTTATGTGTTTGCTGAATTTGGAGCGTATCTCCTTTTGTAATAGTTCTAGATTTTGTAATGCCTTGATACATACTTCTACTTCCAAAAATCGCATCTGTTTGAAAACCTTCATAAACAGATAGATAACTTCTAAAACCAGAAACTAGCTTACCAAAACTCAGAATATCACCTTTTTCAATATTAATTCTATGATTGTTAATAATACGCTTACCATTTAGCATAGGACTTATATTTGCACCAGTAATAGCAATTGCCGTATTAACTTCAAACTGTAATTTAGGACCACTCATAGTTATTTCTAAAACTGCCGCATCCGCAGTATTACCCAACAATGTATTGGCTAATAGTGCTGCTCTTGCATCCATAGTCCCAGATACTGGTACGCCATAGTGTTGATACCCTACTCTACCAGTATCTTGAATACTGGTGTAAAAGCCTGCGCGTAATACGTCAACCATGTAGCACCTCACTTTCTATTTGATACACGCCAGCGTCTACCAAGGTTTTAATATCTTGATGTGTTTTTAAATTTACTGGACGAAATTGAATACAATCTCCTGCTTTTACAAAACACGGTACTTCTTTTAAAACATCAAAAAAACGAATAGGCGAATTGCCTATAATATGCCAACCACCAGGACTTTTAGTGGGGTAAATTCCTGTTTGTTCGCCGCCAATTGCAACTGCACCTTCATTAATTGCTAATCGTGGTGTTGCTTTTCGTGGGGTAAAAAGGCGCTTTTCTAGACCTCCCAAATATAAAAACCCAGGTAAAAACCCGATAAAAAATACAGTATATATAGGTTTTGAATGGCGTTCTATAATAGCGCCTACATCCATTTGTTTTTCTAATGCTAACGCTTTCAAATCAATTCCAAAATCCAAATCATAACATACAGGAATTTTCCATAGTGTTTGCTCAGATACATTTTTAGAAGTTACCGATTTATACACATCTTTTAGCTTTTGTTGTTCTATAGCAACATCAAAATTTAAAGCATCATAATGAATTAAAAGCGACGCATACGCATGATTGAGGTATTTTATATTTATAAAATTACCAGCTTGTAGTTTAGCCTTAAACGCCAAAATATCATGTAGAATATCTGTATTTATTTGCTGAGGCCATTCTATAAGAATTGCAGATGCATTATAGAGTTTATATACTAAATTAAACATAGTTACTGGATAAAAACACCTTTAGATTCTAGACTGTGTTTTAAATGATTTGCCAATTTTATGGCTTTAGGAGTATCGCCATGAATACAAAAAGTATGCGCCTTAATTTCAACATCTTTTCCAGATAGGGTTTTTACCTTTCCTTCGGTAATCATTTTAAACACATGTTGAAAAACGGCATTTTCGTCATACAATACAGCATTGGCATCTTGTCTTGAAACCAAAGTTAAATTGCTGTTATAATTTCGGTCTGCAAATGCTTCATAAATTATAGGAATATTGTGCTGTGTTGCAACAGATTCAATTACAGAACCATAAGGAACGTATAAAAATACAGGCAAATGCATCCGCTTCATAACTTCTACAATTACAGTAGCTATTTTTTTATCCTGCATAGCCATATTATAAAGTGCACCATGTGGCTTTACATGATGTAATGCAGCGTTTTCCTCTTCTATAATAGTTTTAAGATTATATATTTGATTTTCAACAGACTTAAACAAAGCTGCACAAGACATATCTACTGGCAATCGTCCAAAATTTTCAATATCTGGAAACGACGGGTGCGCACCAATTTTAACACCATACTGTTTAGACAATTTTACTACCTCTCGCATTGTATTTTCATCACCCGCATGCCCACCACAAGCAATATTACATGAAGAAATAAAAGGCATTAATTGCGCCTCGTTACCTATGCCTTCACCTAAATCGGCATTAATATCAATATAAAATTGTTGCATCTATAGGATATTTAGATTAAATACGTTTTGTATTGCAAATAACGCGAGCAGTAAACTCATCAAAAAAATTAGAAGACCAAAGCTATTTTGCAAACTATTGTTTTTATACACTCCTAATAATGCCTTTCTATTCATAACCCATACCAAAAAACCTGCTATTACAGGAAGTAATACCCCGTTAGCAATTTGCGCAAATTTAATAATTTCAATAGGTTTAAATCCTGAAGATGACAATACCACACCTACAATTAAAATAAACATCCAAACGGCTCTAAACCGCTTTGATTTTAAATTAGAGTGCCAACCAAAACAACCTGAAGCAACATAAGCCGCTGCTAAAGGTGCGGTAATTGCACTTGTAATTCCTGCAGCAAACAAACCAACAGCCAAAAAATAGGTTGAAAAATCACCAAATAACGGTTGTAAACCTAAAGCTAAATCTGCTACATTAGTAATACTATCAATTTGTATGGCAGATGCAGATATTATAATACTCATAGATACTAAGCCACCTAAAGCAATGGCCACAAATGTATCTTTGCGGGCATATTTTAAATCCTTAATGTTTTTCCATTTTTCTTGAACCAACGCCGCATGCAAAAATAAATTATAAGGTACAACAGTTGTACCTATTAATGCAATAACTAACAGCGTACTACCATTTGGAAAGCTTGGTACAAAGCTACCTTTAAGTAGTGCTAAAATATCAGGTTTGGTTAGTATTGCCGTGGTTAAAAACGCAATACTCATCAAAACAACCAAACCTATAAGCGTACGTTCTAACACTTTATAATTACCCAAATACAACAACACAAAGGCAATACCTCCAATTAAAAAACTAAAACTATTAATTTTAAAACTGCCTATTGTAAAGGCAGATGCACCAAATAAAGTTTCTAAACCCAAAACACCACCACTTATATTACCACCCTCATAAGCTGCATTACCAACAACTATGGCCGAAAGCACTAAAACAATCGCTGCATATTTTAAAACAGGATGCTTAATTTCATGCCTAATAACTTCAGAAAGTCCTTTTTGAGTTGCCAAACCTAATCTCGCCGTCATTTCTTGAAGCACTATGGTTGCAATAACAGATACTACCATAGCCCAAAGCAACGCAAAACCAAATTGCACACCAGAAAGCGTACAAACAGTTACGGTACCAGGACCAATAAAAGCCGCAGCTATTAATGGACCAGGACCAATATTTTTAAAGATGTTTTTCAAAGTAGTAATTATTGTAATTAAATAGCTTTATAAATAAGTATATAAGTAGCTACAATTTACAACTATTTGAAGTTATATAAGAAAAACAAACTACTATTACTTAGCAATTGGTGCTATATTAAAAGGTATTATATACAAATATAACAGATTATCCGCACAATAAAATTCAAAACATTATAAGTATTTGATTTACAATACATTCAAAATCAAAAAATCAAATTTAGTCATTACAATACTCTTGTTTTAAAGAAACAAAATATGTTTAAACAAAATAATGCCAAAAGCAGAAATTATGTTAAATAATGCTTGTTTATTACTAATTAAATAGATTTTATAAAAGTAAGTTTGAAACAACAATTAATTAATAATCAATAACTTAAAACCAACTGCCTATGACATAAAGCATATGTATTACACCAAATAAAGGTTTTTATTATGATACTAGTTTTATAACAACTTTTACTTGGTAATTCATTTTTTAACTTAATATAACTAATCAAATTTATGAAAACACTTAGTACAAAAACAAATAACACATCAATATGGATGTTAGTAATGGTATTTTTTATAACATCTCATGTTTTTTCTCAGCAGTATTGTTTCAATACGCAGCAGCGACCGTTAGCTGGTCAAAACGTAGCTAATAATAGTGACACAACTTTTGAACTTTTTAAATCTACAACAGGAGGTAGTGCTTGTATGAACATTTTAAATGCAAGCAACGGCCAAAAAAGAGTAGATGGTTCGTGGAGTGGTAATATAGACAATGTTTTAATTAGAGAGTCTAAAAGACAAAATCCTTCTACAAGTGATAGATTAAGTTATTCAATATCACTTTCTCAAATGGATAATAATGTATACCACGGCGCTTACGGATGGTGGAGCGGCGGTAGTGGTGTTAATGGCGTAGTAGAATGGTACGTTGTGCAAGGATATAATAACAAAAGTAACCCTACGTTTGGCATGAATAGAGTAGGTAGCACCTATACTGATGCTGGAGGAACATACGAAGTTTGGATTAAAGATATTACTAATCAGGGTTCTGTATATTCTGGAGTAACAAATTTTACTCAAGTTAAATGTGTTAGAACATCTTCTGTTGCCAGAACAAGCAATAGAACACTAAATCTTCAAACTCATTTTAATAATATGATTTCACAAACAAGATTATCAACTGTAGGTACTTTGTTTGAGTCGTCATATTCTGTTGAGGGATTTGGATCTACAAGTAGAGCTGTATTTAATCTTGATGTAACATTTGCTAGTGCAAATAATGGCGGCGGTGGCGGCACCAACTGGCCAGAAATTAGTCCTGGAAAGTACGTATGGTCTTCAGGAACGTACAACGGTAATGAAGGTGCATATTCTGCAAATTATGCTAACGACAATAATTTTAACTCACGTTGGGCGTCTAATAGAACTTCTAACGGTCAATATTATGCTTATGATTTGTATGCGCATTACTATATTAAAAAAATAACGTTGCATTTTGATACTGCCTACGCCTATAATGTGAATGTATATGCAAGTAATGGAGGGAATTGGACTCTAATTAGACAAAACTTTCCCATCAGCTATTACTCTCAAGAGATACCTATAGAAACAACTGCTAGGTGGATATATATAGCATCAAATGGTGGACCTTATGACCATATTTCATTGAAAGAATTTGATGTTTTTGGAAATTATCAATATGGTAAAAGACAAAGCGGTAAAGGACAAATCTTACCTATAACTAGCAGTGCTTTAGCTTCTACTGATTTTTCTGAAAGGTCTCTAAAAGTGTACCCTAACCCTGTAGTGGATAACTTTAATATCAAACTTGAAGGTATTGAGAAAGCTACTGTTACTATTACCGATTTATTAGGTAAAACTGTATATCAAAATACTACAGATAGTGGTAGTTTAGAACTTAATAAGGGAAATATGTTTAAATCTGGTATGTATATTATTTCTGCTAGAGATGAATTTGATAAAGTCTATACTTCTAAATTAATAATAAAATAATCTAATTAATTTAGTACTTTATTTCAAAGCGGTTGTGTTACATTATAGCACAACCGCTTTTATGTTTATGTGCAATTAATTCGCCGCATTTAAAGCATAAATAGCAAAACTACCCAACCAATGGCCACCCATATAATCATCACCAAAAATACTTGGCAGAGAATAATTGATATGTTGGTTTGCTACTGTTTTTAAATGTTTATATTCTGGTAAGCCATCAGCTATCTTATATAAATTCCAAGCCCGCGAAAAATTCACACCATCTAAATGCACCAAATGGCCATCTGTTCTGTCAGATACAATACCTACTTCAATATTAAAAGTGGTATCCTTTAATTGTGGCAAAAAATTAGCTAGCCATACTTTAAAATCTTCTACGGGTAACAAACGTTTCATTAAGGCTGCTTCTTCCAAACATGGTGATAAAAAATCACTTCCGCTAGGTTCCCATGTTATTGGGCAATCCTCATCACTAGCATAAAAATACGCAGCACGTTTTTGTATAGCTTGTTGCAATGCTAAGTTATTTACAGCCAAGGCATAATCGTACGCAAATGAAATTCCAAATGCAGTATTTGTATGTGTACCCACACGCTGCGGATAATTTAATTTTGGTAAAAAATCAATATATTTTTCAACAATTATATCTGTTAACGGTTGTAAGTTCACCTCTAAAACCCTAGCCGTTTCATCATCCCAAGTATGTAGTTCTTCTGCCAGTTTAAGTAACCACGCCCAACCATAAGTACGCTCGTAAGATGTATTGTGTTTTCCTTTAAAATAAGCAACCTCAGCTTCAATATTTTCTTTAGATATGTTATTGCGTAAACGCTGTTTTATCTCAGCGGCATTTTCCAGATTTGGAAACGATTTTAATAGGCTCACCAAACTCCAATGCCCGTGTACAGAAGAGTGCCAATCAAAACACCCGTAAAATGCAGGATGTAATGTTGTGGGTGATTTTAAATCGGCATAGCCACCCAAAGTTTGTGATAAACGGTTTGGGTACTCAATATTAATACAATGCAAAGGCAATTCTGCCAATTTCAATGCTTGTGCCTCATCCAGTTTAGGTGTTTCAATACTGATATCTTTATTAATGGTAATTCCTGTTTTAATTACAGTTGTATCCTCTTTTTTTGAGTTATTACAACCCAAAAAAATTAAACTTATTAGTGCTAGTAGTTGTGTTTTCATGTTCTAAAGATAGGGATTATTAAAATTATTAAACACACAACATTGCATCATAGTTTTATATGGCACTACCACATTTGTTATCGAAAACAGCCATTAAAACCATCAAATAACTATCTAGAATAGTTCGCAGACTTGTTAGTCTACACTGTTTTAGAAAAGTTTTATAGCGTTCTACAAAGCGCTCTCACACTTGCTTTAACACCACTCTAACACGAAGTTATATGGCTATATTTTATGAGTTTACCATTTATTATGTAAGCTTTTCCAAAAAAAGAACGACTTAAATAAAAAACATATTATGAAAACATTACTTATTATCATCTCGTTTATAGTTTTTGGACATGCTACTGCACAAGACATAAAAATTTTACCCGTACATAACGATATACAACTACTCACTGATGGTTGGTATAAATTTGAATTAGAAGACGCCTACTTTGATGTAGAGATACTACAAGGCAAATATGCAAAAGGCAATATTATTTGGAAAGATGGCACATCGTACTCTGGGAATTTAAACGGACAATATATTTCTGGACGTGGCACATACATTTGGTCTAGCGGTATGCGTTACGAAGGTGCATTTAAAAAAGGAAAACGCCACGGCAAAGGGTCGCTTATTTTACTAAACGGCACCAAATGGAGTGGCAAATGGAAACAAAATCTTAAAAATGGTAAGGGCAAAATTTTTAATTCTAAAGGTGATATTACAGACTCTGGTGTTTGGGATAATGATGAGCGTATTAGTTAATACGATTTAAGATTAGACATTTAAAATCCATTTTTAACTTAAGTTACTTATGTTAATTTTTAGCACTCATTATACATGAGTGCTTTTAATTTAGAGATTTACCCCAACCAACCTTCACGATCCAAACTACGATACTGAATAGCCTCACTTATATGAGCGCCATTTACCTGT
>CALDUF010000042.1 GCA_937923515.1 uncultured Flavobacteriaceae bacterium | reverse complement strand
AAATAAAGAAGGTTATATTCACGGATTTACAGAAAATTACGTAAAAGTAAAGGCACCATGGCATCCAGATTTGGTTAATACGTTACACGAAGTAGTGTTAACTAAAATTGATGATGATGGTTTGGTTAGGTTTGAGTTTGTGCGCCATCCTGAACTTATTTGAAAATCTCTCCAAAAATAGAATGCTATAAATC
Organism: uncultured Flavobacteriaceae bacterium; assembly: GCA_937923515.1. Taxonomy (GTDB): domain Bacteria; phylum Bacteroidota; class Bacteroidia; order Flavobacteriales; family Flavobacteriaceae; genus Jejuia. Next base: position 8,363 of record CALDUF010000042.1, on the reverse strand, counting down.
TCTTTTTAAAGAATAAAAAAAATCCGAAGCTATGGTAGCTTCGGATGCAGTGTTTTAGTGGTTACTTGTTTTTTTAGATTCTTACACCTACAGGTAACATTCTTTTGTATTTTCTATTACTTCTTACAAATTTTGCAATTACAGGACATGTAGGCATTACGCTAAGGTTGCGATCTTGAATTTGTTCAAAAACGGCAGCAATAAACTCTTTTCTAAACGCCTCATCACTTATTTCTTCAGGAATAGTTAATTTGGTTAAAAAAATTTTTCGTTCTTGTAAAGAGTATTCAATTGTTGCTAAATGTCCGTTCGTCTTAATTTCAAATTGACGTAAAAAATCATTGTCAACCAATTGTTCAGCAGTTTCAACCATGTGTGTGTTTTTATTATTTTTTTAAAGGAGCAAAGCGCAAAATAGAGGATACTATTTTTATAACTTTGTGCAAAAGTACAAAAAAAAATCGACAGATTAAAGTAAAATCAAGGTTAAAACCTTATGAGTCAAGAGATAATACATGTTTATTTAATGCCTGGAATGGCGGCAAGCCCTTTGATTTTTGAAAACATAAAGTTGCCTAAAGCACAGTTTGAGTTGCATTACTTGGAATGGTTTTTGCCATCTACTAATGAAACATTAATACACTATGCAGAAAAAATGGCACAACACATAAAGCACGATAATGCTGTTTTATTAGGTGTATCATTTGGTGGTGTTTTGGTGCAAGAAATGTGTAAATACCTTACGCTTAGAAAGCTAATTATCGTATCTAGCGTTAAATCTAAAAACGAATTACCAAAGCGTATGCACATTGCTAAATCCACAAAAGCATACAAATTATTACCAACAGGTTTGGCAAGTAGAATTGATTTGTTAGCAAAGTATGCCTATGGCGATAAGGTAAAAAAGCGTCTTAATTTATACAAAATGTATCTATCAGTAAGCGATAGAACATATTTAGATTGGGCTATAGATAAAATGCTGAACTGGAACCAAATAGAATGTAAGTTTGCAATTACTCATATTCATGGGGATAATGATAGTGTGTTCCCTATTAAAAATATTAATAACTGCATTACCATAAAAAATGGTACACATGCTATGATTATCAATAAATACAAGTGGTTTAACGAGAATTTGCCCCGTATAATTTTAGAAAACTAAAAAATATTTTACCTTTAAGAAAAACTTATTAATGATGAAGACTATTGAACGAGCTCTAGCGCTAGTGGGATTATTAAGTTTATGTTTATTATTTACATATGCCCTACAAGACGCACCTACAGACGAAAATTTTGAAAAGAAATTAATTAATGATTACAACGTGTATGCGTTGCAAGTTCCTGAAAATTTATCCTTTGCAGGCGAACGGATGCCTCTAGAAAATCCAGATATTCTAGAGCGAATGGATAGAGAACTTTTGGTAAATACCTATTGGCAATCCAACGGTTTGTTGATGTTTAAACGTGCCGAAAAATACTTTCCAGTTATAGAGCCTATTTTGGCTAAATATGGTGTGCCAGACGATTTTAAATATCTTGCAGTTATTGAAAGTGGTTTAACCAATGCTGTGTCTCCTGCTGGTGCAAGAGGTGTATGGCAAATTATGAAAGCCACCGGTAGAGAAAATGGTTTAGAAGTTAATGATAATGTAGATGAGCGTTACCATTTAGAGAAGGCTACCGAAGTTGCATGTAGATACTTATTGAGAGCTAAAGACGAATTGGGCTCGTGGACCTTAGCTGCAGCAGCATATAATGCAGGTAATGCAGGAGTGTCTAGACGTTTAAAAGAACAAAAGGTATCAAATTACTACGATTTATTATTAGGTGAAGAAACTGGGCGTTATTTGTTTAGAATTGTTGCCCTTAAAGAAATTTTATCTAACCCTAATAAATACGGGTTTAATTTTAGAGCAAAAGATTTGTATTCTAATATTCCAACTTATAAAATTGAAGTAGATACAGCAGTAACCGATTTTACAAAATTTGCGCAACGCTTTGGTATTAACTACAAAATTTTGAAATTACACAACCCTTGGTTACGAGAGCCTCACTTAAATAATAAATCGAGAAAACCATATTATTTAGAAATTCCAAAAGAAGGATATTACAAATAATACGGTATGCTAGAGTATTTAAAAGATAACTACTGGATTCTTTTACTAATACTTAATTATGTTATAGCCATTTCTGCGGTTGTAACGGTTATTTTAAAAAATATAAACCCCACCAAAACGATGTCTTACATCATTATTTTGGTGGTTTTTCCGTTTTTTGGGGTAGTGGTGTATTATCTTTTTGGTCAAGAGTATCGAAAAAATAAAATTTTCAGTCGTAAATATGTATTAAATCAATCTACCATCAAAAGTATAAATGAGGATTTAGTACTTAGCGATAGAAAAATTAAAGCCGTAGATGATGTTTTAGACGCAAAAATTAAGCTCGTACAGTTATTATGTAATAATAAAAGTTCGCCGCTTACGCTTTGTAATGAAATAGATATTTTAAAAAACGGAGAAATAAAATTTGAACGTTTATTTCAAGATTTAGCTAAAGCAAAGCACCACATACACATAGAATATTACATATTAAAAGATGATAAAATTGGCACTAAAATTCTAGATATTTTATGTGATAAAGCTAAAAACGGTGTTATGGTAAGGCTTACTTATGATGATGTAGGTAGTAAAATATCATCAAAAATGAAGCGCAAATTAAGCGATTGTGGTGTGGCTCATTTTCCTTTTATGCCTGTGTTATTACCAAAGTTTACAGGTAAAATGAATTATAGAAACCATCGAAAAATTGCTATTATAGATGGAAAAATAGCCTATGTTGGTGGTATTAATATTTCAGACACTTATATTAATTATCCAGATAGTACGTTGTATTGGAGAGACACGCATTTACGCATTGTGGGTGAGGCTGTAAAATCATTACAAATTAGTTTTTTTACAACGTGGGATTTTGTTTCAAACGAAAACATAAAAATTGATACCACGTATTTTCCTGAAGTAACTTGTAAAAACGATGTTGCAGTACAAATAGCAAATAGCGGACCAGATACCGACTGGCCTTATATTATGGAGGCAATGTTTACAGCTATTACTACTGCTGAAGATTATATATACATTACCACACCCTATTTTGTGCCTAACGATCAAATTATCACCGCTTTACAAATTGCCGCTAAAAGTGGTGTAGATGTAAAAATTATCATCCCAAAAAACTCCGATTCTTGGGTAGTAAAACACGCAACCAACTCTTACTTAGAGCGCTTATTAGACGCAAATATAAAAGTGTACAGGTATACAAAAGGTTTTGTACATGCCAAAACTATGGTGGTAGATGATGCGTTTTCAACCATTGGTACTTCTAATATGGACCATAGAAGTTTCAATATAAATTTTGAAGTTAATGCATTTATTTATGATGTAGAAAATAGTAAGATTCTAAAACAACATTTTTTAGAAGATTTAAAGGATACGGATAAAATAGACCTTGAGCGATGGTTGCATAGACCAAAATTTGAGAAATTTAAAGAGTCGTACAGCAGATTGTGGTCGCCGTTAATTTGATAGTTTTACTGTTATGAAACATGACACAATTTATAAATCTGAGATTAGTTATGGTCTTTTAGGTACCTTATGTTTCTTGTTACTAGGTATTCCAGTTATTCAAATTTTAAATAGCAATATACATTGGGAAAACTATGTTATAGTTTTGCTTATACAATGTTGTACTCTACTATTTGTAGTGTATTTATTTCTAAATACATATTACAGTATTGAAGGCGATGTACTAAACGTAAAATCAGGAATGGTGTACAAGAAAACTATTAAAATTTCTGAAATAAAAGCGATAAGTAAAACAAACTCGCTATTATCATCTCCAGCGGCATCGCTTACAAAACGTATAGAAATTAGTTATGGTAAATTTAATAGTGTTATTATATCACCAAAAAATCAACTGTGTTTTGTAGAAGGATTACAACGCATTAACCCTAATATTGTAATTAAAATTTGAGAATTTATCTACCGCGTCTTTTTTGAGACCTTAAAGAGCCACCAGCACCAAAGTGTTGGTTAGGGCCAACAGCTTGCTTCATATTTTGTTTCATCATTTTTATCTGGTCTGCAAGCATCCCATGTTTGTCTAGTTGCTGAGCTTCGGTTAATAACTGTTGCGCTTCTCTTTTTCTACGCTTAGAAAATGCAATACCTGCTAAGTTTAATTTGGCCATTGCCAAATCGTGTTTCATAGATAAACCTAATGAAATGGCTTTTTTAAAATGCTTTTCAGATGCGTTCATATTATCCTGCATTGTCATAATGCCGTGTAAGTAACTGTGGTAGCCTTGTTGTTTTTTTACTAAAGCAGTCTCAGGATTTTTTATTTTATCCAACCATTTTTTAGCACCATCAAAGTCTTGCTTGCGCAATTTTAAAAAGGCAAGTAAAATAAATTCATTTTTAAAATAAAGAAAAATAAAAACGCCTGCTAGTAAAATAAGAGAGATACCGTTACCAATATTTCCTTCAGTAAATTGGTATATAGCAAAAGCAATAATTCCAGCAGCAAGAATCAGTTTTATAATTTTATTGAACATTAATATTAGTTTTTGATGAAATTTTAAGGGTATAATATTGCAATTCCCTCTATTTTTATTTTAAAATGCAAAGAAAGTAATTTTTTATGGAAAAAATATTATTAAAATAGGTTTGTGAAATAAAAAAGCTTTGTATATTTGCCCCCAGTTTTGGCGAAGGGTCAAAATAATTTCAGAAAATATACAATTCAGATTTTTAAAGATACAAGACGATGAGTAAAAGAACGTTTCAGCCTTCTAAAAGAAAAAGAAGAAATAAGCACGGTTTTAGAGAAAGAATGGCTTCTGCTAATGGCAGAAAAGTGCTTGCTAGAAGAAGAGCAAAAGGAAGAAAAAAATTGTCTGTATCATCTGAAACAAGACATAAGAAATAATGATTAACAATTGTTGATATTTTAAAGGTGTTGCTTAGGTGTAACGCCTTTTTTTATGTTTAGTAATTAGTAATTTAGCAAACCGATTTATTTACAATTAGAATACTTTAAAAAATGCCGAAAAATCCTAAATTAAAATCTATCTTAATTATTGGTTCAGGTCCTATCATTATTGGGCAAGCGTGTGAGTTTGATTATTCAGGTTCTCAAGCCTTACGCTCATTGAGAGAAGACGGAATCGAGACTATTTTAATTAATTCGAATCCAGCAACTATAATGACAGACCCTTCAATGGCTGATCATGTGTATTTGTTGCCATTAAACACAAAATCAATTGTTAAAATACTTAAAGAACATCCGCAAATTGATGCTGTTTTGCCAACAATGGGTGGGCAAACTGCATTAAATTTAGCTATAGAAGCAGATGAAAAAGGTATATGGGAAGATTTTGGAGTAGAAATGATTGGTGTTAATATTGATGCCATAAATGTTACCGAAGATAGAGAGCAGTTTAGAGAATTAATGGAAAAAATAGGCGTTGGTATGGCACCACAAGCTACCGCGTCATCTTTCTTAAAAGGAAAAGAAATAGCGCAAGAATTTGGTTTTCCATTATGTATACGTTCGTCTTTTACCTTAGGTGGTGCAGGTGCTGCAATTGTTTATGATGAAAAAGATTTCGATAAATTATTACGTCATGGTTTAGAGATTTCTCCTATCCACGAGGTAATGATTGATAAAGCATTATTAGGATGGAAAGAATACGAGTTAGAGTTACTTAGAGACTCTAACGGTAATGTAGTAATTATCTGTTCTATAGAAAATATGGATCCAATGGGTATCCATACAGGAGATTCTATTACCGTTGCACCAGCAATGACCTTAAGTGATAAAACCTACCAAAAAATGCGCGATATGGCTATACATATGATGCGTAGTATTGGAGATTTTGCAGGTGGTTGTAATGTACAGTTTGCTGTAAGTCCTGATGAAAAAGAAGAAATTATCGCTATTGAAATTAACCCACGTGTATCGCGTTCTTCAGCATTAGCCAGTAAAGCCACAGGGTATCCAATTGCTAAAATTGCTGCAAAATTAGCATTAGGTTATAGTTTAGATGAATTAAATAATCAAATTACAAAGTCTACTTCGGCATTATTTGAGCCTACTTTAGATTATGTAATTGTAAAAATACCACGCTGGAATTTCGATAAGTTTGAAGGTTCTGATAGAACATTAGGCTTACAAATGAAAGCCGTAGGTGAAGTAATGGGTATTGGGCGTTCGTTCCAGGAAGCATTACATAAAGCCACACAATCTTTAGAAATAAAGCGAAATGGTTTAGGTGCAGATGGTAAAGAAAATACTAATTACGACGAGGTAATCGAAAAATTAAAGTTCGCCTCTTGGGATCGTGTGTTTATCATTTACGATGCCATAAAAATGGGAATTCCGTTAAGCCGCATTTTTGAAATTACTAAAATAGACATGTGGTTCTTAAAGCAATATGAAGAACTGTATTTCTTAGAAAAAGAAATTTCAACTTTCAATATTGATTCTATTGATAAAGAGTTATTACTAGAAGCAAAACAAAAAGGATATGGCGACAGACAAATAGCGCACATGCTAGGATGTTTAGAAAGTCAAGTATACAGCAAACGAGAAGAGATGGGCATTAACCGTGTCTATAAATTGGTAGATACTTGTGCTGCAGAGTTCGAGGCAAAAACACCATATTATTATTCTACGTTTGAAAGTGATATGAAAACGGCCGATGGTGAGCGCCATTCTCAAAACGAAAGTATAGTTTCAGATAAAAAGAAAGTTATAGTTTTAGGTTCTGGACCAAATAGAATAGGGCAAGGTATCGAGTTTGATTATTGTTGTGTGCACGGTGTGTATGCTGCTCAAGAATGTGGTTACGAAACCATAATGATAAACTGTAATCCAGAAACAGTGTCAACTGATTTTGATACGGCCGATAAGTTATACTTCGAGCCTGTATTTTGGGAACATATTTACGACATTATTAAGCACGAAAAGCCAGAAGGTGTCATTGTGCAACTAGGTGGGCAAACCGCACTAAAATTAGCTGAAAAATTATCGCGTTACGGCGTTAAAATTATAGGTACAAGTTTTGAGTCTTTAGATTTAGCCGAAGATAGAGGAAGTTTCTCTACACTGTTAAAAGAAAATAACATTCCTTATCCAGAGTTTGATACAGCCGAAAATGCCGATGAAGCTTTGGCTGTAGCTAAAAAATTAGATTTTCCAATCTTGGTAAGACCATCATACGTACTTGGTGGCCAAGGCATGAAAATTGTAATAAACGAAAAAGAACTAGAAGAGCACGTTATAGATCTTTTAAATAAAATACCTAACAACAAATTGTTATTAGACCATTATTTAGAAGGCGCTATAGAAGCTGAAGCAGATGCCATTTGCGATGGCGAAGATGTATACATTATTGGTATTATGGAGCATATAGAGCCTTGTGGTATTCACTCTGGCGATAGCAACTCTACACTGCCACCATTTAATTTAGGCGAGTTTGTAATGCAGCAAATTAAAGACCATACCAAAAAGATTGCGTTAGCTTTAAACACGGTAGGATTAATTAATATCCAGTTTGCCATAAAAAACGATAAAGTTTACATTATAGAAGCCAACCCAAGAGCCTCTAGAACGGTGCCATTTATAGCAAAAGCTTACGGAGAGCCGTATGTAAATTATGCTACTAAATTAATGCTAGGTGAGAAAAAGGTTAAAGATTTTAACTTTAATCCGCAACTAGAAGGTTACGCCATTAAGCAACCAGTATTCTCTTTCAATAAATTCCCGAATGTAGATAAAACATTAGGGCCAGAAATGAAAAGTACAGGCGAAAGCATCTTGTTTATAGACAGCTTAAAAGACGATGAGTTTTACGATTTATATTCTCGTCGAAAAATGTATTTAAGCAAGTAAGCAACGTTTAAAACGTATATAAAATTGAGAATCCTGCCGTATTGGCAGGATTTTTTTATTTTGGGCATTACAACTAAATAGTTTCTTTTTAACTATGGATTTTTTTTGAGCCAAGCTCTAACATCTTCTAGTGAATTAATTTCAATTTTAGTGAAATTGTCTGATTTAATTAGTGTCTGCTTAAATTTTGATTACAATGCTATTGTGTTTTCAATATGTTCAGAAACAGATTTCCAATCTACTTTATCATTTTCTGATACCTCTACATTGTTAGAATAGATTGTAGCACTCCATCTTTGATTTTTCCCAACTTTCAAATTAGGATTATTGAAGAAGCAGAATTTGGATTTTTTTGAAAGATGCACCAACGCAACAATAACGCGACCATCTTTATGCCACATAGTTTGGTTCCA
>CALDUF010000041.1 GCA_937923515.1 uncultured Flavobacteriaceae bacterium | reverse complement strand
TCGTATAAGCCCCATTCTTTTAAACCGTTAATAAAAATATAATCTACCTCTTGTAGCATTTTTACTTTTTCTTCGGTAATATCACCTAAAATACGAATTCCTAAACCCGGACCAGGAAACGGGTGGCGTCCTAACAATTCGGCATCAATACCCAAAGTAGCACCAACACGTCGTACTTCATCTTTAAAAATAGCGCGTAAAGGCTCTACAATTTTAAGTTTCATAAAATCTGGAAGTCCGCCAACATTATGATGACTTTTTATCGTTGCAGATGGTCCACCAGTAGCCGAAACACTTTCTATAACATCAGGATAAATAGTACCCTGTGCCAACCATTTTACATCCTGCAATTTATTAGCCTCATCATCAAACACCTCTATAAAGGCATTACCAATAGCTTTTCGTTTTTTCTCGGGGTCTTCAATACCCTTTAATGCAGCCAAAAATCTATTTGAAGCATCCACACCTTTTACATTTAGCCCCATACCTTCGTATTGCTGCAATACACCAGTAAATTCATTTTTACGAAGCAAGCCATTATTCACAAAAATACAATACAGATTTTTACCAATAGCCTTGTTTAACAACACAGCAGCCACGGTAGAATCTACACCACCAGATAAGCCCAAAACAACTTTATCGTTGCCTACTTTATCTTTAATGGCAGCTACAGTTTCTTCAACAAAAGATTGTGGCGTCCAGTCTTGTTGCAATTTAGCAATACCAACTAGAAAGTTTTCTAACAGTTGCTTGCCATCTGTAGAATGGTACACCTCTGGGTGAAATTGTATTGCATAAGTAGCCTCACCATCTATTCGGTAAGCTGCATTTTCGACATCATGAGTACTTGCTATTAAAACACCGTTTGTGGGCAATTGTTTTATAGTATCAGAATGGCTCATCCACACCTGACTCCCAGATGACACATCTTTAAAAAATGGTTCATCTCCTTTAACAAACGATAAGTTAGCACGCCCGTATTCTCTAGTGTTTGATGGTGCTACTTCACCACCAGAAAAGTGTGCTAAATATTGCGCCCCGTAACAAACTGCCAATACAGGTTTTTTACCTCTAATGTTTGATAAATCTGGATGCAATGCATCTTCACCTCTCACAGAGTTGGGACTACCAGACAAAATAACAGCCTTGTAATCGTCAATATGTTTTGGAATTTTGTTAAATGGATGTATCTCGGAGTATATGTTGAGTTCCCTAACTCTACGGCCAATAAGTTGTGTGTACTGGCTTCCGAAGTCTAAAATAAGTACCTTATCATGTTGCATGCGCAAAAATAGGAATTGATTTTTTATTGCACACTTTTGAGAATTGATTTTTTTTAGTCCTTTTTAAACATTTGTTGTGAATAACTGAACATCTATTATCTGGCTATACAACTATACTTTTCTTGATAATTTTAGTATAACAATTGTACTATTTGCAAAATTTAAAGTGTTAGTATAGTAAACTCTTGATGAAGCGGCTTTAGTGCTGCTATTAACGCAGGAATTAATTGAGAACCAAACTCTAAATAAAACTCAGAGAAATTTGTATTTCGCTCTTGTAAACTACCATTAGGAAACAATTCGTTCTGTATGTCTGTCATTCGTGACACTTGATCAGACAACGCTTTTTTTTGTGCTTTAAGCAAACGTTTCTCTAATTTATTTAAGCCCTTTAATTGCTTTTCTTCTTGCGCTTTAACAGCACCTATAAAAGACGCATCGGTTTGTTCGGCAAGCTTATATAGATTTTCAAATTGAGATTTAAGGTGTTTTTTTTGCTCAGAAAAATCAATATCTATATTTGATATCTGGCGTACTTTTCGGTTAATGAATGCATCTCGTTTTAGAAAAACATCAGTATTTAAAACATTTAATTTATTGAGTTTTTCCGCTTGCTTTTCAGTTTTAATTAGCACAGAATTTCTCAATAATAACATAGGAAACGGTATTGCTACAGCTTTAAAATATGCTTTTAACTGCAGCCAATAGGCCAACTCACCGCCACCGCCAATATAGCATAGGTTAGGTAAAATAACTTCTTGGTATAGCGGACGCATTATAACATTTGGTGAAAACCGCTTTGGCATCTCATTAAGATGTTTAAGTAGTTCGCGCTTATCCCATTGTAGCGTGGTGTTCAAAACTTTAAAAATACCATCTTCAAATACAATCCGTTCACGTAAATTTTTTGTAATGTAAAATAAATTTATATCTCTTGGATTCACCTGAATATTATACGCATCGCAAGTACCAGCCAATGTATCATTTGTGGCACCAACTGTACTGTGCGATATTTGTTGGGTTAGCTCTTTTTCAACGTATGGTATAAATAATTGCTTTAACGCTCTAGCATTGGCATCAATAATTACCAAACCGTAATCTTTAAACAATGTATTTGCTAAAAAACGGGTAGCATCTGCTAAATTATCGTGCTTTAAGTACGCATCATTAAATAATTGTTTTAAGGTTTTAGCATTAGCGCTTTCACCTAAATCTTGAGCAAATAAATCTAATACTTCATGTAAACCTTCGGTAGATAATTCACCAACCGCACCACTAGATGTTCTATTCCATTGAAATTTTTTACCCTTAAAATTAAAATAGTTGATTTCGTCAAAATCATGATCTTCTGTGGCCATCCAATACACAGGTACAAAATTGTAGTTTGGGTGTTTTGTTTTTAATTGTTTTGCTAGATTTATTGCAGAAACAATCTTAAAAAGAAAATACAATGGCCCAGTGAATAGATTTAGTTGATGTCCTGTGGTTACAGTAAAGGTTTGCTCTAATTTTAAGTTTTCAATATTATTAACAGTAGCTTCCGAAGTATCTAGGCCAACATATTGTTTTTTTATTGTATCACTTAATATTACTCTAGATTGGGCATTAAAAGAGGTTGCTTTCTCTTCTATTTGAGACTTAAAATTATCTAATACAGGAAACCTATTATAAAACTGTTGTAAATCAGGTTTTCGGTCTAAATAATCACAAATTAATTTTGAAAAATAACCTGTATCTCTAAACGGTAAGTATTCTTGCTGCATGTGTCACAAAATAATCATGTAAATATACAGCTATTCCATTTTCTAAAATCTAAAATTTAAGTTAAGACTTATTTACAACGTTATAAATTGAAAATAGAAAACGTAAACATAGTCTCGTTATAAAACTATGTTTTTGAACTTTAATAGAAATTTATTATAAGACTCTCATTATCAAATCATAAAACTCCAAATATAATTACCATATCTTATAATTTAAAAATTTAGGTTATTAGATTAAAAACGTAAAATTAAAAGTTAATTTTTATGTTAAAAGCATTTGGCGCACAGTACGTTATGTTTTGTTTTCGTAATTTTATATTAAAATTAAATGCATAAATTATGAAAAACATAACCACCCTTAAGTTATCTGTAATTTTTATGTTTTTGTGTGCAATTGGAATACTTAACGCACAAGATACACAAGCCATTAAAGAAATTAGCGGAAAAATAATAGACGCAACTACTAAAGACAACCTAATATTTACTGATATTGTTGTTGATGGGTCTAATATTAGCACCGTAACTAATGCTGAGGGCGAATTTCTTCTTAAAATACCGTATAAATATCTCGGTGAAAAATTAGTAATCACACATTTAGGTTATGAAAGAAAGCTTTTAAACATAGTAGACTTAAGTACGGATGAAAAAATTTATTTAAAGCCGAGTATTACTGAACTTTCGGCTGTGAGTATAGCCGTTGCACCGCCTTATGATGCTAGAACCTTGGTTGAAAAAACTTTGGAAAACAAAAGTGCTGCTTACAACGATGAAAATGCACTCCTAACAGCATTCTACAGAGAAACTATAAAAAAGAGACGTAGAAATGCTTCACTTTCAGAAGCCATTGTTCAAATACATAGACAACCCTATTCTAGCGTAAGAAGCGATCATATAGAGCTTATAAAATCTAGAAAAAACACAAACTACTCTAGGCTTGATACCTTAGCGCTTAAGCTTCAAGGTGGCCCTTTTAGTAATTTGTATACCGATTTGGTGAAGTACCCAGAATATATATTTAACGAAAGAGATATTGAATTTTATGATTTTAATTATGAAAATTCAACAAACATCAATAAAAATTTGGTTTACGTTGTAAATTTTAAGCAAAAGCCCAATGTTAAGTCGCCAATGTATTACGGTAAACTTTATATAGATGCCAACACATTAGCTTTAACTAATGCAGAGTATAGTTTGAATGTAAAAAATAAAGAATTGTCTAGCAGTTTATTTGTTAGAAAAAAACCCAGAAAAGTAGACGTGTATCCTACCGAGGCTACTTATAAAGTTAAATACAGAACCCAAAACGGCAAATGGCACTACGCCTACAGCAATATAGGTTTAACTTTTAAGGTGAATTGGAAAGGTAAATTATTTAATAGTATTTATACTTTGAATAGTGAAATGGCAGTAACAGACTGGGAAATTCCAGAAACTAAAATTGCTAAAGTTCGAAAAAGACTTTTAAAACCTTCATCCATTTTAACTGAACAAACTTCAGGATTTTCTGATCCAGAATTTTGGGGTACCTACAACATTATAGAACCAGAAAAATCTATTGAAAATGCTATCAAAAAAATAAAGAAACAATTAGATAAGCAAAATTCTAAAAAAGAAGAATCGTAATAATATATTAAATTTAAAAACAAGCTGTTTGAAAAAATTTGAGGTTTTCAGACAGCTTTTTTTTATGAAATAACTTCAGCATAAAGATCAAAATCTTCAGCTTCTATAATTTTAACTTTTGTAAATTCTCCAGTTTTTAAATAGGTGTTTGTGGCATCTATTAAAACTTCATTATCTACATCAGGAGAATCAAATTCTGTTCTACCTACAAAGTAATTACCTTCTTTTCTATCAATAATCACCTTAAACGCTTGCCCTATTTTTTGTTGATTCAACTCCCATGAAATTTGAGATTGAATTTCCATGATTTGATTTGCTCTATCTATTTTAACCGCCTCAGGAACGTTATCTTCTAAATTATAAGCATGCGTGTTTTCTTCATGAGAATATGTAAAACATCCTAAACGCTCAAAACGCATATCTGTAACCCATTGTTTTAGTGTTTGAAAATCTTCTTCAGTTTCTCCAGGATAACCCACTATTAAGGTTGTTCTAATAGTCATTTCTGGAACTTTAGCTCTAAACTCTTGCAGTAACTTGGTTGTTTTTTCTTTTGTTGTGCCTCTGCGCATGCTTTTCAAAATAGCATCAGAAATATGCTGCAACGGTATATCCAAGTAATTACAAATTTTTGGTTCGCGTTTCATGACGTCCAATACATCCAAAGGAAATCCAGTAGGGAATGCATAATGTAAGCGTATCCAATCAATACCATCAACAGCAACTAGAGCTTCTAATAATTCGGCCAAATTACGCTTTTTGTATAAATCTAAACCGTAATACGTTAAATCTTGCGCAATCAAAATCAACTCCTTTACACCATTTGCCGCAAGCTTTTCAGCTTCTATAACTAAATCTTCAATTGGTGTGCTTCTGTGTTTTCCACGCATTATTGGAATGGCACAAAAACTACAAGGTCTATCACAGCCTTCAGCAATCTTTAAATACGCATAGTTTTTTGGTGTTGTTGTTAAGCGCTCTCCAATCAACTCATGCTTATAATCGGCACCCAAAGCTTTTAATAAGCTTGGTAACTCAGTTGTTCCAAAATACTGATCAACATTAGGAATTTCCTTTTGCAAATCTGGTTTATAACGTTCACTCAAACACCCCGTTACAAACACCTTGTCTACATCACCATCTTCTTTCTTTTGCATAAATTCCAAAATAGTATTTACGCTTTCTTCCTTGGCATTATTAATAAAACCGCAGGTATTTATAACCACAATATTACCTTCTTCCTCATGCACAACATCTTTACCGCTAGCTTTAAGTTGTCCCATAAGCACTTCACTATCGTATACATTTTTACTGCATCCTAGTGTAACAACGTTTATTCTATTTTTTTTAAGTGATTTTGTGCGCATAGTATTTGTAAATCAAGGCGCAAAGTTACGGAATGATTTACTAATTCGTTATGAATATTAGGTTTTAACGCTACCTCAATTATTATAGCTTTATTTTAAATTGTTGAGCGATGCTTCCTTGTTAAAAATATCAAGATATTGAATTTAGATTAAACTTTTTTTATATTTGAGAGTCCTAAATTGAAACCCTACT
>CALDUF010000040.1 GCA_937923515.1 uncultured Flavobacteriaceae bacterium | reverse complement strand
GTATCTAACAAATTTAAATTAGCATTGTAAATTTCAGATAGCGCTAGATAAGGAGCAACTTCACTGTCTTTGTGGTTTATTGCAAAATTTACTGTTTGTAAATATCTGTTTTTTAAAAGGCTAATTTGTTTTTTATTAATGCTGTTAAATACATTAGTGTCTCCTGCTTTAGAGGCTTCAAAACGCTCTTTAATTAAATCTAAATTTCTATTATTTAAGCGCGATATCAATTTTTGATAGTCTTCTAAAACTTTTTGTTGTTTAGACCCTGAGATTTTAGCATCAGCTACAAAATATTTTAATGTTGTTTGAATCTCTACGATACCTTTATCTGCAAAAAAAGTAATTCTTTCGTCTTCTTTAGAATTTTTATCAAGATCTAAAACAAATAAATCTGGTTCATCAAGTTCAGCATACAATTCAAATTCCGCATTGCCATTTACCAGTACAGAATCTACAGTAACTAAAACAGAATCTACAACACGTTTAAGATAAACAGTTCCTTTTTTAAGATTCTTTATATTAGTTTTTACAACAAGATCTTTCGGTTTGTTAGAGCAAGCTAAAATTATCCCAGCAAGAAATAAAATACCGTATTTTTTCATATTAATAAAGCGTATAATTAGGTGCGTAAATATCTTATAAATATTAAACATAAACTAGCCTCCTGCAGCAATTTTCATAAGTTCTGCACAAAGCATGGCGCCGTAAGTGCCAACAACGTAGCCAAAAACAGCTAGTAGAACACCAACTGAAGCCAGAGATGGATGAAATGCAGCTGCAACAACAGGAGCAGAGGCTGCCCCACCAATATTAGCTTTACTTCCAACAGCAAGGAAAAAGTACGGCGCTCTTATAATTTTAGCTACTAAAAACAGTAAGCCAACGTGTATCATCATCCAAACAATACCAACAAATATAAGTCCTGGGTTTTCTGCTATTTTAGTTAAATCCATTTTCATACCTATACTAGCCACTAGTATATAAATAAAAACACTACCTATTTTACTGGCACCTGCGCCTTCGTAAGTTTTAAATTTTGTAAAAGACATGACTATACCAAGAAGTGTTGCAATACTTATCATCCAGAAGAATTGAGAACCAAATGACGACATTGCAGAAGATTTATCTCTAACAGCATCTACATTATTGGTTAAAAATTGAGATATTGTAGTGCCACCATAATGTGAAATTCCAACAATGGTGAAAGCAATTCCAAGAATTACCATTAAATCGCCTAAGGTAGGGTTTCTAGTAATTTTATCAGTATAGGTTGAAACACGTTCTTTTAGAACTTCAATTGCGCTTGTATCGGCTTTAAGCCAGTTGTCAATTTTTTCAGATTTACCAATACCTAGTAATAGTATGGCCATCCAAATATTAGCTACAACGATATCTACTATTACCATGCCCGCATAGTTTTCAGTATTAAATTCATAAATTTCTAACATAGCCGCTTGATTTGCACCACCACCTATCCAACTACCAGCTAAAGTTGCAAGACCTCGCCATACAGCATCTGGACCAACGCCTCCAACAGTTTCAGGCGAAATCATAGAAATGATAAGGATAGCTATTGGTCCTCCAATTATAACGCCTAACGTTCCTGTTAAAAACATAATTAAAGCTTTAGGGCCTAAGTTAAATACTGCTTTTAAGTCTATGCTTAGCGTCATTAATACCAACGCAGCAGGAAGTAAAAATCGACTAGCTATATAGTATACTTGAGATTTATGCTCAATGAGTTTGCCAGATGCATCTATAGAAACCCATTCTGGAGCAATAATACCTAAAGTGGTTAAAGCGCCTGGTAACATGTATGCTAAGAGTAAAGCTGGTATATATTTGTAGAATTTTTTCCAAAAGCTACTAGCGCTAGTAGAGGTATAAAACACAAAACCTATTGCTAGCATTAATAAGCCAAAAACAACAGTGTCTTGAGTAAATATAGGTTGGTTATTCATAGTATTTTTAATTTAAAATTCTAAGATAGATTAAAATATTTAGAGTAGTAATAAAACTTTGGCACAGTAATTGGTTACTATAAAATAATTACACTTCAATTGTATAGTTTATTGAGTGGTTACTTTAAACTTTAGAAATGTAATTTCATATTTTGGTTGGTTAGTTAGTAAAAAAGCATCTTAATTTTAAGATGCTTTTTTTGTGTTTTATTTATTTGGAAAGAGAAACGAATTTACTGCAAACGTATATACTAAAGCTATTGCATAAAAAAATCTCCTAGAGTTTGACTTCTAAGAGATTTAATTTTTTTTTCAAAAGCATTTAATGCTTTTTAGAATTAATAAATTGATTTTTATGCGATAATAGAATTTAATGTATCGCTTGGACGCATTACTTGATTGATTAAATCTTCATTTGGTTCGTAATAACCACCTATATCAGTTGGTGCGCCTTGTATATCAATCAATTCTTTTATTATTTTGTCTTCATTAACTTCTAACGTTTTAGCAACTGTTGCAAATTCAGTTTTTAATTCAGCATCCTTATCTTGGTTTGCTAACTCTTGTGCCCAATACATAGCTAAATAAAAATGACTTCCTCTGTTATCTAATTCTCCAGCCTTTCTAGAAGGTCCTTTTCTATTAGCTAAAAGTTTATCGGTTGCATCGTCTAGAGTTTCTCCTAAAACTTTAGCTTTATCATTGTTATTTACATTGCTAAAATGTTCAAGAGATACTGCTAATGCTAAAAATTCACCTAAAGAATCCCAGCGCAAGTGGTTTTCTTCAAGTAGCTGTTGTACGTGCTTAGGTGCAGAACCTCCAGCACCAGTTTCAAATAAACCACCACCATTCATTAAAGGTACAATAGACAACATTTTAGCACTTGTTCCTACTTCAAGAATTGGGAACAAATCTGTTAAATAATCCCGAAGTACATTACCAGAAACCGATATGGTATCTTTCCCTGCTTTTAAGCGTTCGCAGGTAAATAATGTAGCGTCTACTGGTGCTAAAATTCTTAAATCTAAACCAGAGGTGTCGTGATTTTGTAAATAGGTGTTTACTTTTTTAATTAGTTCAGCATCATGCGCTCTATTTTTATCTAACCAAAATACAGCTGGTGTTTGTGATGCTTTTGCTCGAGTTACGGCTAATTTTACCCAATCTTGAATTGGGGCATCTTTAGTTTGGCACATTCTCCAAATGTCACCTTCTTCCACATTGTGCTCTAATAAAGTGTTGCCTGCAGCATCAATTACCTTCACGGTACCTTTAGATGCAATTTCAAAAGTTTTGTCGTGAGAACCATATTCTTCAGCTTTTTGAGCCATTAAGCCAACATTTGGCACAGTACCCATAGTTGTAGGATCGAAAGCACCGTGTTTTTTGCAAAAGTCTATAGTTGCTGCGTATACTCCAGAGTAACTACTATCAGGAATAACTGCCTTGGTTTCTTGTAATTCGCCTTTAGCGTTCCACATTTTTCCTGACGTACGAATCATTGCTGGCATAGAAGCATCAATAATTACATCACTAGGTACATGTAAATTAGTGATTCCTTTATCAGAATTCACCATAGCAATACCAGGGCCTTTAGCGTAAGTAGCTGCAATATCAGCTTCAATAGCTTTACGTTCTGCATCAGGTAACTCTTGTATGCGCTCTAATAAGTTTCCAAGACCAGAATTTACATTTACGCCAAGTGCTTTAATGGTGTCACTATATTTTTCAAAAACGTCTTTAAAGTAAATTTTAACAGCATGTCCAAATATTATAGGATCGCTCACCTTCATCATTGTACCTTTCATATGTAGAGAAAACAAAAGGTTTTTTTCTCTAGCATCAGCAACTTCCTTTTCAAAAAAGCTGATTAAAGCTGTTTTACTCATTACAGTAGCATCAATAATTTCACCTTCAAGCAAAGGAAAACTATTTTTTAATACGCTAGTGTTACCATTATCATCTGTATGTTCTATAGTAATTGTTGTAGCCTCTGCAATGGTTACCGATTTTTCATTATGCGCAAAATCGCCCTCACTCATTGTGGCTACATGTGTTTTAGAATCGTTAGTCCAAGCTCCCATAGAATGTGGGTTGTTTTTAGCATAATTTTTCACTGCTTTTGGTGCGCGTCTATCACTATTACCTTCACGAAGTACTGGGTTTACAGCGCTACCTTTAATTTTGTCGTAACGTGCTTTTATATCTTCTTCAACTGTTGTAGAAGGGCTGTTAGGGTAATTAGGCACACCAAAACCTTTACTTTGTAACTCTTTTATTGCGTCTTTAAGTTGAGGAATT
>CALDUF010000039.1 GCA_937923515.1 uncultured Flavobacteriaceae bacterium | reverse complement strand
TTTGGCCGTATGGCGATGAATGACGAAGAAACTGTGGCGCTAGTTGCTGGTGGTCACACCTTTGGTAAAGCGCATGGTGCGGCAGATCCAGGTCAGTACGTAGGTGTAGAACCACATGGAGCTACAATGGCAGAAATGAGTACAGGTTGGAAAAACACATACAAAAGTGGAGTTTTAGACGATGCAATTACTTCTGGTATTGAAGGTGCTTGGACGCCAGATCCAACAACATGGGATGCAGATTACTTTGATGTATTATTAAACTACGATTGGGAATTAACAAAAAGTCCAGCTGGCGCACACCAGTGGACACCAACCGCAGCTTCTAAAGCAAAAATGGCACCAACAGCAGGTGGTAAGGGTAAGCAAGCCTTAATGATGACTACTGCAGATATAGCGCTTAAGGAAGATCCTGCGTATCTTGAAATTTCTAAACGTTTCCATAAAGACCACAAGGCCTTTGAAGATGCTTTTGCACGTGCGTGGTTTAAGTTAACGCATCGTGATATGGGACCTAAGAACAGATATGTTGGTCCAGAAATACCAGAAGAAGAACTAATTTGGCAAGATCCAGTTCCCACAGTAAGTTACAACTTAAGTGATGCTGATATTGAGTCTTTAAAGAAAATGATATTAGCCTCTGAATTATCAGTGTCAGAATTGGTGAAAACAGCTTGGGCGTCAGCTTCAACATATAGAGATTCAGATAAGCGTGGTGGTGCTAACGGTGCTCGTATAGCACTAGAGCCGCAACGCAGTTGGAAAGTTAATAACCCTAAAGAGTTAAATAAAGTTTTAGATGTATACCGCGCAATTCAAAATGAATTTAGTGGAGAAGTATCACTAGCAGATTTAATCGTACTAGGTGGTAATACAGGTATTGAGGAGGCAGCAAATAAAGCTGGACACAACGTGTCAGTGCCATTTGCTCAAGGTAGAGGAGACGCGTCTCAAGACATGACAGATATAGAGCAGTTTAACTATCTGAAGCCTGTTGGCGATGGATTTAGAAATTATCAAAATGCCAATGCAGATGTAAAAGCCGAAGACTTAATGATTGATAAAGCAAACCTATTAACATTAACAATCCCAGAAATGACGGTTTTAGTTGGTGGTATGCGTGTATTAGGCACTAATTTCGATAATTCAGATTACGGTGTCTTTACAGATAATGTAGGTCAACTTTCTAATGATTTCTTTAAAAACATATTAGATATGACATACACTTGGAGTGAAACTTCTGAAGCAGAAACACACTTTGAGGGTCGTAATAGAAACACAGGCGAAGTTAAATTTAAAGGTACAAGAGCAGATCTAATCTTTGGTTCTAACACAGAGCTTAGAGCAGTATGCGAAGTATACGGTGCAAACGATGGTGAAGAAAAGTTTGTAAAAGATTTTGTTGCAGCTTGGGTTAAAGTAATGAATGCAGATAGATTTGATTTAAAATAGTGTGATAGATTAATAGTTGAAATTGGGATGACTGCGATATTGCATTTATCCCAATTTTTATGTTTAAATAATTATGAATAACAACATAACAGAATTTTTTGGAGCCATCCAATCCGGAGATAAAAATAGCATAGATACGTTTTTACAACAGCAGCCAGAATTGGTAAATGCAAAAGATGCTAGAGGTTTTACACCATTAATTTTTGCAACTTATTTTGATAAAAAAGAGATAGTTGCTAGCCTATTACAGTATAATGCACCAATTGATGCTACTGATGCTTCAGGTAATACAGCTTTAATTGGGCTAGCTTTTAAAGGTAATATAACTTTAGCAGAAACATTACTTAAAAAAGGTGCAGATGTTAATGCACAAAATAACTTAGGATATACACCCTTAATTTTTGCAAGCATGTATCAACAAACCAAAATGGTAGCGCTACTTTTAAAACATAATGCAGATACTACAATTACAGATAAAGAAGGTAAAACAGCCTTAGATTATGCACAAGAAAAGGAGTTTACAGCTTTAATTAAATTATTAAAGTAAGCTCTAATTATAATTATTTAATGTGTTTCTTCCCTAATATTTTAGAAAGTTAAGTATAGCAGTATTATCAGGTTTTGAGGAGTCGCTCAGCTCCTACAATAAGGATTTAAAATATTAAAACGTCAATAAGCATTAACTTTGTATAATTATTAGAGTTATTAATATTTTTTGATTGAAGCAATTAACTATACAGTTTTACATGTCTTTTTTATAATTGGTTAAGTGCATATAAAATATTCAAAACAACTAATTGTACAGTCTAGAGATTATATTTATTTTAAAAACGTTTTAAATAATATTCTTTTTTTTGGTGGAATTGCTTTACTCTCAATAGCAATTTTTAATAAGTCTTGATTTTTTTCTTTTGTATACACTAAGTTAAATAACTCGAATACAGTTAAGCTATTTTTAGGGCGTTCAATTAAAACAAACTCATCGTTAACAGCTACATAGCCTTCTTCTAAAATACTGATGTAGGTTCCTCCAAATCCTTGTTTTATGAATTGTTTAAGTACGTTCTGTGTCCCAAATTTATGTCCAAACTTATAACAAGGTTCTCTATATTGAGAAATCTGTACTGTAGTTTCACCAACTTTATAAATATCTCCTAAATAAACTTTTCTTTCATCAAAACGAGAAACAGTTAAATTTTCTCCAAACATTCCCCAAGTCCAGTCAAGTTCAGGATATAAATTTTTCCAGTACGGATACTGTTCTGCTGAAAATAAATAACAAGCTTTATAATATCCGCCGTGGTTTAATCTATTTGAAACTTCATCACCTGTTACATCATTCTTTGTTAAGTAAATAGGCTTGTTTATAGGCTTTTTATATATACCTGTTGTTTCTTGTTTCCCATTCCAAATAAATGTTGTTGGTTTTCCTATGTTTGTAGAAATTATTTTCATCAGTCGTTATTTTCACTTTAGTTAAAAGTAGAGTAGTTTTGGTTTGTTCTTAAAGTGTGGTTTACACTTAATAAACACACTAAGTTATACTTTATAAAAGGAATTTCAAAAATAGCTTAGGCCAAGTATTGTTTAAGCTATTTTAAAGCCATACAACAGTTTGTTTTAAGCATTTAAACAATACTTTTTATCAACACACAAGCTCAAGTAAATCCTCAGGCGTTTGTAACATATAATCTGCACCTTTAGCAATTAACTCTTGCGGGTCTCTAAAACCCCAAGACACACCAACTGCAAGTGTATTGGCGTTTTTTGCTACCAAAATATCCACATCGGTATCACCAACGTAAATGGCTTCGTTTGGTTTTACATTAAGCGTTTCGCACAGTTGTAAAAGCACTTTTGGGTTTGGTTTTTTTAAGGCCTCTTCTTTTAAGCCTAAAACATGCTGTATATATTTGGGTAATAAAGCCGTAGCTACTTTTTTGGTTAATCCGTCTTCTTTGTTAGATAAAATAGCAAGTTTTAACCCTTTTGTATGCAGTGTATCTAAAAGTTTCAAAATACCTGGGTAAGGTGCTGTTTTATTTGTACAACAAGCACTATACACTTGCATCATATCACTAAGGCAAGTATTTATCTCAGTTTCGTCAGTTTTGTTTCGGGGTAATGCTTTTACAACCAAACTTTTTACACCACTACCCACAAAAGTTTTATATGTATCATAATCATAGGTAGGATAGTTGCGTTTTTGCAGTACAACATTCATAGCATCAGCAATGTCTTTTATGGAGTTAACCAGCGTACCATCCAAATCAAAAATAACAGCTTTGTAAGTCATGTTTTTTTGCTCAAAACTAAGAATTCTGCTTAATAATACGTTTAATTTTAGTCGTCAATTGTTCTATTTTAGCATAGATAAACGCATTACTGCTTACATAAAATGAAATAAAGCAGACTAGTACCGTAAAACAGAGCACACCAATAAAAGCTTCCTTAGGATTTAAAGTCTTTTCAAAATACTGTTTTAAGCCCAAATTTGTAAAACTGCCATATAGAATAATAGCGTGAATAACATAAATAGATAATGTGTTTTGTCCTATTTTAGTAATCATTGAAAATTTTAAATACCGCTCTATACTATAACATATCCCAAACACAATCAGTACGTTACCTAATCTAGAAAACAAGTAGTTGTAACGTGCATTTTCAAAAAACAAGTCAGTGCCTGTTATATTGTACAAGGTAGAAAACGCATACGATGAGAATTTTAAAAGCGTAAAACCAAAAATTAAAAACGCAGCAATAGCGTATAATTTAAACCTTTTATGGTACTCGAAATTAAAAAAGAATGTAGCAATACAACCGCCAAAAGCCACATACCCAAACCAAGGAAGTATGGTAAATACTGATCCGTTAGCCTTAGATACATAGTTACCAATAACCACAGGAATAGTGTTAAATGTAATGTTTCGGTATAGCGGTTCGGTTAAAAAACAAGCACAAGCAATAACAAATAAAATTAGTGCATATACAAGGAAAAAACGCCGCAATAAAAGGTGTAACCCCACTAAAATTAGTAGAGACAAGCCAATACAATGCAACACGTCAACCTCTAAAAAATGAGTTTTAAAATTGCCATTTAGCCAGCTTAAAACATCCATTCTTAGGGCGTAACCAATAAGTATTAAAACAATACCCCGCAACACCCCTTTTTTAATTCTTACATTATCCCTTTGTTTTGCAAAAGCTTTCAATAGTAAATAGGTAAAAATTAAACCAGAAATTGTAAAAAACGTGGGTGCCGTTAATCCTCTCAAATACCGCCAAATTTTTAGTGCCAAATAGGTGTCATTGTTGTAAATAGGGTGTAATAAGTCGTCAACAAAATGCCCTTGCAGCATCATTATAATAGCAAAAGCCCTTATAGCATCAATAAAATATAAACGACTTACTTTTTGCATAAATCTTAAAAATTTATAACAAAGAAACGCATTTAGTTTTTTTTGGGCGCTCCCTTCGGGCGGGCTTTACGTTGCAAGTCCTCGCACCTCCTGCGTCGGGCTGTGGGCTTTCCACTGCAATCCCTAGCGCATTTATCCGCAAAGGTAAGTACTTTCAAAAGCGTATAGCATGTTTGCCATAAACACTAAAAAACCACTATAATTTGTTATTTTTAGAATTTTAAATTTTAAATGCACCACTATAAACCTAAAAACTAATGAGCAATTACCATATAAAACATTTAGAGGAATATTATCAAGTATACCGCAAATCGGTTCGAGAACCCGAAAATTTTTGGGAAGAAATAGCCGAAGAGCATTTTATGTGGCAACGCAAGTGGGATAAGGTGTTACGTTGGGATTTTTCTAAACCCGAAGTAAAGTGGTTTGAAGGCGCGCAACTTAATATTACCGAAAACTGTATAGACCGCCATTTGGCAACACGCGGTGATAAAACAGCCATACTTTTTGAACCTAACGATCCTAAAGAAGCGGCAGAACATATCACGTACCAGCAATTGCACGAACGTGTTAACAAATTTGCTAATGTTTTAAAAAGTCGAGGCATAAAAAAGGGCGACCGTGTGTGCGTGTATTTACCAATGATTCCAGAATTAGCAATTTCTGTTTTAGCATGTGCCAGAATTGGTGCCATTCATTCAGTAGTATTTGCAGGGTTTTCGGCAACGGCATTATCTACTCGAATTAATGATTCAGATTGTAAAATGGTAATCACCAGCGATGGGTCCTATCGTGGTGCTAAAACCATAGATTTAAAAGGTATTGTAGACGAAGCATTAGAAAGTTGCGCTGGTGTAGCTTCTGTTTTAGTTGCAAAACGTATCCAATCTGATATTAATATGACCTCAGGACGCGACCATTGGTTACAACCACTTTTAGATACTGCATCAACACATTGTGATGCAGAAGTTATGGATGCCGAAGACCCATTATTTATTCTCTACACCTCTGGTTCTACAGGCAAACCAAAAGGTATGGTGCATTCTACAGCTGGTTATATGGTGTATGCAGCTTATACCTTTAAAAACGTGTTTCAGTATAAAGAAGATGATGTGTATTGGTGTACTGCCGATATTGGTTGGATTACAGGGCACAGTTATATTGTTTACGGCCCATTGGCAAATGGCGCAACAACCGTTATGTTTGAAGGTGTACCAAGTTATCCGGATTTTGGACGCTTTTGGCAAGTTGTAGAAAAGCATAAAGTAAATCAGTTTTACACCGCACCAACAGCTATTCGTGCCTTAGCAAAACAAGGTGCAGCATTGGTAGACGCCTACGATTTGTCTTCATTAAAAGTCTTGGGATCCGTTGGCGAGCCCATAAACGAAGAAGCGTGGCATTGGTATAATGATAATATTGGTAAAAAAAAGAGCCCAATTGTAGATACATGGTGGCAAACTGAAACAGGTGGTATTATGATAACGCCAATACCATTTGTAACGCCAACAAAACCCACTTACGCTACCTTGCCATTTATAGGCATTCAGCCAGCACTTATGGATGAAAATGCTAAAGAATTAAAAGGCAATCAAGTAGATGGGCGACTGTGTATAAAATTTCCATGGCCAAGTATGGCACGTACCATTTGGGGCAATCATCAGCGGTATAAGGATACCTATTTTTCAGCTTTTGAAAACATGTATTTTACAGGCGATGGTGCGTTGCGTGATGAGGTTGGGTATTACAGAATTACTGGTAGAGTAGACGATGTTATTATTGTATCTGGACATAATTTAGGAACCGCTCCAATTGAAGATGCTGTAAACGAGCATCCTGCTGTGGCAGAAAGTGCAATTGTTGGCTTTCCACACGATGTAAAAGGCAATGCGCTTTATGGCTATGTTATTCTAAAAGATACAGGCGAGTCTCGAAATCATGATAATTTACGAAAAGAAATTAATCAAATTATAACAGAACATATTGGCCCTATTGCTAAATTAGATAAAATTCAATTTACATCAGGTTTACCAAAAACACGCTCTGGTAAAATTATGAGGCGTATTTTACGAAAAATAGCGCATAACGATACAAGTAATTTGGGCGATACTAGCACCTTATTAAACCCAGAAGTAGTGCAAGATATTATGGATAATGTACTCTAATATTTACATAGAAAACAACACTTTTATAAAACACAAGTTTAACTTGTGTTTTATTGGTTTTATAAGGTTTGTAATCATAAAATAACCTTATTTTTGACCTTCAATACTATATGGAAAATATTAGAACATATTTGGAGAAAACAGTTGCTATAAGCGAGAGTGATTGGTTGTTATTTTCTTCAAAATTAAAGTATAGTACTTTTAAAAAAAAGGAGAAATTAATTTCTCTAGGAGAAAAGGAGCATTACATTTCTTTTATTGAAAAAGGTGTTGCGCGTTTTACCATACCAAAAGCGGCTAAGGACATTACGTTTGGGTTTTGTTTTGAAAACGAATTTATAAGTGCTTACGATTCCTTTTTAACAAGAACCCCATCTTTATATGACATTGAAGCGTTAACCGACATGTCGCTCTGGCGCATTTCTTATGACGATTTACAAGAAATTTATGCTAAAACCGCTGTGGGTAATACCATAGGTAGGCTCTCTACAGAGCGCTTATTTTTAATTAAATCTAAACGAGAGCAATCGCTTTTAAACGAAACAGCTACCCAACGCTATCTTAATTTGTTTACCGAGCGCCCAAACTTGATAAAAGAAATTCCACTAAAATATATTGCCTCTTACATTGGTGTTACAGCACAGGCATTAAGTAGAATTCGTAATGCCATTTCTTAACATAGGTTCATTTTAGTTTTCAGCCGCATTTAAGACCTTTACCCAAAATGAAACTATGAAAATTATTATTCTAATTATTGTGTTGTGGTATTCTGGTTTGTTTTTTCAAACATTCTTTTTGCACCGCTACGCTGCACACCAAACCTTTACCATGTCTAAATTAGGAGAGCGGGTTTGTTATGTGTTAACTTGGATATTTCAAGGTTCTAACTATTTAAGTGCCTATGGGTATGGTGTTATGCATAGAATGCACCATGCGTATGCGGATACCGAAAAAGATCCGCATTCGCCAAAATACGATACTAACGTTTTTGCGATGATGTGGCGTACAAAAAACACATATCAAGATATTAATAGAAAACGTATTGCTGTACCAGAAAAATTTACCAAAAATGTACCACAATGGGAGTCTTTCGATAAATTTGCGAGCTCAAAAGGCTCACGATTAGTGTTTACGGCTATATATATAAGTTTTTTTGTTGCTTTTGCAACAGCATGGTGGCAATGGTTGTTATTACCAATAGCCATTTTAATGGCGCCAATACATGGCGTAATTATTAATTGGTTTGCCCATATTTATGGGTATACAAATTTTAAAGTAAGTGATACGTCTAAAAACTTATTTCCTGTTGATGTTTTGATGATGGGCGAAGGCTATCACAACAACCACCATAAAAATGGAGGAAGAGCAAATTTTGGAGTGCGTTGGTTTGAGATAGATATTACCTACTGTATTATGGTAGTGCTAGATAAACTTAAACTGATAAAAATTAAAAAAACAGCACATTAATAAAAACATAAAAAAACCTGTGAAGTTTCACAGATTTTTTTGTTTTGTAGCGTTATTTAGTTTTGAAATAATATTATATCAACTTAAAATCTAAAAGGAGCTCGCCCTCAACAAAGGCCTGTAAATGGTCGCCTTTTACATTTTCTCCAGCACCAGTTGCAGGTGTTCCAGTAAAAATCAAATCACCAGGCTCTAATGTCATGTATTTTGAAACAAATGCGATAATTTCGGCGAAATTGTAAATCATACGGCTCGTATTTCCATGTTGTACTTCCTTGCCATTAATGTTTAAGCTAAAATTAATATTATTTATGTCGCTAAATGTTGTAATGGGCTTAAATCCGTTTACAGGCGATGCACCATCAAAACCCTTAGCTAAAGCCCAAGGCCCTTTGTTTTCTCTACTAGCACTCAACACATCTTTTGCAGTATAATCAATGCCCACACCAATGTGGCTAATGTAAGATGCAGCATCACTTTTAGAAATATCCTTACCTGTTTTTCCTATTTTGGCCACTAGCTCTACTTCATAAATTAAAGCGTTTGTTATTTTCGGGAAAATCACATCTTTATTATCTGTTACAAGTGTGCTTTCTGCCTTAATAAATATAAGTTGATGCCCTGTTTTAAGTGGCGCAATATCAGCTGTATCGTTTACGTAGTTTTTACCAATTCCAATTATTTTCATCTGTTCAGTTTGTATCAATGTTATGTTTCAAAAGTAATAAATGAAACTAGCATCACGAATTTTTTTACCAATATTTAGCCTGAATTCATGCATTGCAAAAACCAGATTATTTGTTTAGAATATCGTTTGAATGCGAGAGCGTAAACATTGCCAATATGTATCATTTCTACCATGGTTTAATAGTATAGTTTTTAAGAAAAACTTACCTTTCAGGATTCAAAACTATAGCATGCAGCACCTTCAAAATACATCAAAAACTAAGAGTAGATCTAAACCAAAAGTAACGATGGCACAAGCCTTTAAAACAATTATTTGGCCTAGACGTAAATTAGTGTTTTTGGGTTTGATACTTATTGTAATTCGCAGTTTAGCTGGTTTAATTTTACCATGGCAAAGTAAAGTGCTACTTGATGAGGTTGTACCAAGTAAAGATACATCGCAAATTTATACGCTAATTGCTGTTGTAATTGCAGCCATAACAGTACAGGCCATAACATCATTTACTTTAACTAGAATATTAAGTGTGCAAGCGCAATATTTAATAAGTGAGTTGCGTGCTCAGGTTCAAAAAAAAGTGCTGTCGTTACCCATTAGTTTTTTTGACAATACAAAATCTGGCGCATTGGTATCACGAATTATGAGTGATGTTGAAGGTGTTAGAAACCTTATAGGAACAGGATTGGTACAATTGGTAGGCGGCACATTTACTGCTATAGTTTCGTTGATTATTTTAATAAAATTAAACCCATGGATGACACTTTTTGTGTTTATCCCACTTTCAATATTCGGGTATATTGCGCTTAGAGCTTTTAAATATATTCGTCCTATTTTTAGAACAAGGGGTAAAATAAATGCAGAAGTAAAAGGGAGACTCACCGAAACTTTAGCAGGTGTTCGTGTTATAAAAGCTTTTAATGCAGAAACCCAAGAAAACCAAATTTTTGAAAAAGGTGTAGATAAGTTATTTCAAAATGTAAAAAAAAGTTTAACCGCCACTGCGTTAATGACGAGTTCGTCAACCTTTTTAATAGGTGTTGCCACAACCGGTATTATGGGGATTGGAGGTTATTATATGATTCAAGAACAAATGACAACGGGTGATTTTCTGTTCTTCACGTTAGTGCTTGGTTTTATGATAGCACCCATAGTACAAATGAGCAATATTGGAAGCCAACTTACCGAAGCGTTGGCAGGTTTGGATAGAACTGAAGAGTTAATGAATATGGCAGCTGAGGAAGATGACCAACAGCGTACCATCACACTAAAGCATTTAAAAGGCGATATAGTTTTTGATGACGTATCATTCGCCTATGAGGAAGATAAAACCGTACTACATCATATTAGTTTTAACGCGCCAGCGGGTTCTGTTACAGCTTTAGTAGGAAGTTCGGGTTCAGGAAAATCTACAATAGCGGGTTTATCGGCCACGTTTTTAAATCCGAAATCAGGAAAAATTACTATCGATAATAAAGATGTATCAAAAGTGAAATTGAATAGCTACCGCCAATATTTAGGCGTGGTTTTACAAGATGAGTTTTTATTTGAAGGCACCATTAGAGACAATATTTTATTTCCAAGACCTAATGCTACTGAAGATGAATTGCAAAATGCAGTTAAAGCGGCTTATGTTGATGAATTCACCAATAGGTTTGATGATGGTTTAGAAACACTAATAGGAGAACGCGGTGTAAAATTATCTGGTGGACAACGTCAACGCTTAGCCATTGCACGTGCTATTTTGGCGAACCCTAAAATTATAATTTTAGATGAAGCTACTTCAAATTTAGATACTGAAAGTGAAGCTTTAATTCAAAAAAGTTTAAATGCATTGGTGAAAGATAGAACCACAATAGTAATTGCGCACCGCTTAAGCACCATTAAAAAAGCAGACCAAATTTTGGTGATTGAAGCAGGAAAAATAGTAGAGCGCGGTACGCACGATACTTTGATAGAAAAAGGCGGCCGCTATTATGATTTATACACCTACCAAGCAAAAATTTAAAACCTATGAAAGTAACAGATTTAAGTCCATTAGAGTGTAACGCTTATTACGAAACGTATACCAATAAGGTTTCAAAAGACATCACATTAATTGATGGTTTTATTGATGCAAAAAATAGTGTTGTTGATTTTTTTAAATCTATTCCTGAGCGTAAATTAGAATATCAATATGCCTCAGATAAATGGAGTATTAAAGAAATTCTTCAGCATATTATAGATACAGAGCGTGTTTTTATGTATCGTTGTTTTAGAATTGCAAGACATGATACGACACCTTTGGCTGGATTTGAACAAGACGATTTCATTAATCCTTCAAACGCTAATAAAAAAACATTAGATGATTTATTGGAAGAATATAAAACAGTACGGGAAAGTTTTATTGTATTACTAAAAAGTTTAAATATCACCGATTTAAAATTTATAGGACATGCCAGCGGCAATCCACTTTCTGCAAGAGCAGCAGCGTTTATTATACTTGGGCACGAAATACACCATATTGATGTTATAAAGGATCGCTACTTATAATTTATGAAATACTGGTGTTTAGATGCTTTTTCATCATTAGAAAAACAGAAACGGATAGTAACCCAAAAATAGAAAAACCTATAAATAAGGGTAGGACAGAGGTAGAAACAAAACTACCAATATAATTTGCTATTGGAACCGCTAAAACCGTACTAATAAAACCGTTTATTGCAGCACCTATACCTGCAATATGACCTAAAGGTTGCATAGCAATTGCGCGGAGGTTACCAAATAAGAAGCCCACAGCAAAAAACTGTAATGCAAAAAAAGATAACAAAATTAAAATATCAGGGTTCTTACCTGAATGAAATAAAACAACATACAAAATAGACACGATAGAGTAAGCAATAGCCGCTACATAAGCCATATTCCACATACCAAATCGTTCCACAAGCCTGCTGTTTAAATATGTTGCGAAACCTACTGATATGGCTAAACTTGCAAAAATGTATGGGAATAACTCTGCTAAATCGTATTGCTCTTGAAATATTTGTTGCGATGTGCTTAAATACACCATAAAAGATCCTGTTATAAACCCAGATACAAATGTAAATGCAACAGCTTCTTTATATTTAAAAAATTCTTTAGTGCCATCTATAAAAAGATGCAGAGAGAATTTTATTCGTTTTTCCTTCGGAAGCGTTTCCTCTTGTCGTAACCAAAACCAAATCATTATGATGACGCCAAATATCAAATTAAAGAAAAAAACAGATTGCCAATTGAAAATTTGAATAATCCATTGTCCTAAGGTTGGTGCAACAACCGGTACTAAAATGAAAAACATAACTATAATGGACATTATTTTAGCCATATAATCGCCACTAAACAAATCTCTAATCATAGATAATGCAATACTTCTTGGAGACGATAAACCCACACCTTGTAGAATTCTACCCAAAATCATTACCTCAAAGTTTTTAGTAGACACACAAATAATACTCGCAATTATAAAAAGTACAAAGCCAAAATAAACCATAGGTTTTCTACCAAAACTATCAGATAAAGGGCCGAAAATTAATTGTCCGAAACCCAAACCTAGAAATATCATGGTAATGAGTAATTGGTTATTGTTGGTGTCGGTCACTCCAAGATGGTTTCCTATTTCGGGAAGTGCAGGCAACAAAGCGTCAATAGATAATGCAACAATAGACATTAAAGACGCCATTAATGCTATAAATTCAAATTTAAACGTGGGCTCTTTTTGCATGTGGCAAAAGTATAGTATTTTGCCGTTTTTTTCTATAGATCGTATTTTATAACACAATGATGTTATCATTAATTTTGATAGACATCAAACCTAAAGAGTCCAAGGTTTGGCATTGAAATTATTATATTGTGAGCATGAAACATAAAGTGAAGCAAAATATTAAGATACTAATTCATAATTGCCTGTTTTTAATAGTATTTGCATCTGTTTGCGTAGTTGAAGGACAAACCGAGACAGCAAAAATAAAGTTAGGTGTTGCTTATGGTTCAGGTTCACAAAATAGATTCCCGTTTGATTTAAAAGACTACAGTCACGATATTATATTTTATAAGTTACTTTTTAATTACAAATTTAAAAAGAAAGGTAAATGGACTTTTGAGTTTACTGGTGAGCCAAGTTATAATGTAGTAGAACACCAATTATTGAACCCATCGTTTATAAAGCCTACAGACGGAGATGATTTTATGGAAAAAAGAGCGCTTTTTACACAAAAAAGAACCATTAAGGAGTATGTTTTAAATTTAGGAATAATAGCCCGTTACACTATATATAAAAATTTTAGTGGTTATGCCATGGGAAGTGTAGGGCCAATGACAGCAGATAAAG
>CALDUF010000038.1 GCA_937923515.1 uncultured Flavobacteriaceae bacterium | reverse complement strand
AAACCAAAATTGTCTTTTTGGCAAATATTAAATATGAATGTTGGATTTTTTGGAATTCAATACAGTTTTGGTTTGCAACAAAGTGCAGTAACACCTATTTATGATTTTTTAGGAGCGAGCCCAGATCAAATTCCAATTTTACACCTTGCAGGTCCAGTAACAGGCTTACTAGTACAACCTATTATTGGCGCATTGAGTGATAAAACTTGGAGCCCAAAATTTGGAAGACGTAAGCCTTTTTTCTTAATAGGTGCTATTTTGTGTAGTTTAACTTTATTGGCGTTTCCCTTTAGTAGCTCTTTATGGATGGCAGCAGGTTTATTATGGGTTTTAGATGCAGGTAATAACACAGCCATGGAACCCTACAGGGCTCTCATAGCAGATAAGCTAGATGATGAACAGCAGCCGTTGGGTTTTCAAATGCAAAGTTTTTTTACAGGCTTAGGTCAAGTATTAGCTAATCTGTCACTATTTATATTTCCTTTAATTTTTATTGGGATGACAGGCGCTTTGCCAACTTGGGTTTATGCCTCCTTTTTCTTAGGAGCATTTTGTTCTATAGCTTCCATTTTATGGAGTATTACTAAAACTAAAGAAATTCCGCCTTCTAAGGAAGAGTTAGCAAAACTTAAAAGTGAAAAACGAAGCGTTTTAGGTCCACTATTAGAAATTTTTGGCGCTATTAAAGACATGCCAAAAGTAATGTGGCAGCTGGCTTTGGTGTATTTGTTTCAATGGTATGCACTGTTTTGCTATTGGCAAAATTCATCCAAAAGTGTTGCACTTTCAGTTTGGAATGCTACGCCCGATGATAAAGCAGCATATAGTGAAGCTGTTGGGTGGACAGGTTTGGTAAACGGTTGGTATAACGTTGTTACGTTTTTAGTGGCCTTTGCATTAGTGGGATTTGCAAAAAAATACTCACCTAAAAAAGTGCATGCATTCTGTTTATTGATTGCAGCTATCGGCTTTTTAGCATTTCCGCATATAGAGCATAAAAACCTATTGTTTTTTGCTATAACAGGTTTTGGAATTGGTTGGGCGAGTATGATGGGAATCCCTTATTTAATAGTAGTTTCAGAAATACCAAAAGAACGTTACGGTGTATATATGGGTATTATTAATATGATGATTGTAATACCAATGATTTTACAAACTTTATCATTCGGGTTTATTTTAAAGCATTTTTTAAATAACGATCCGCGTTTAGCCATAACCTTTGCAGGTGTACTCTTAGTTATCAGTGCTATTTTAACCTTGTTTATAGCTTCAAAAAAAAGTGCTGATGCTATGCCCGTAGCGCCAACATCTGCACATTAAAAAATTAATATACAATTTATTATGAAAAACATAGATATTCTATGTGTTGGAGAAGTTCTTGTAGATTTTATTGGGCATCAAACAGGTGTACTCATTAATAATACAAGAGATTATCACAGATATTTGGGCGGTTCGCCAGCAAACGTCGCTATGAATTCGGCAAGATTAGGTTTAAAATCTGCTATGGTAGCAACAGTTGGAGATGACGGTTTTGGAGAATACATTTTTAAACGATTAGAAGAAGTTGGCGTAAATACTACACATATAGCAACCATTAAGAATGAGCCCACAAGCGTAATTTTTGTGTCTAAAACCGATAGTACTCCCGATTTTATACCTTTTAGAAAAGCAGATTATTACATACAAGAAAATCAAATTTCAACCGCGTTACTCTCACAAACAAACATTTACCATACTACTTGTTTTGCGTTAAGTAAAAATCCTGCGCAAACTACCATTTTAAAAAAGGCAGAAGCTGCGTTTAATTTGGGTTGCAAATTAAGTATTGATGTAAACTATGCTAAAAAATTATGGCATAGTCAAGAGGAAGCACTTAAGGTCATTAAGTCTTATTGTAAATTTAATCCTTTGGTAAAAATTAGTGAAGATGATATGCTTAGGTTGTTTGAGCAAAAATTAGCGCACGATGCTATCTTTGATTTTTTTCATTCTCAAGGTGTAGAAATTGTTTGTTTAACCTTAGGAAGTAATGGTGTAAAGCTCTCTCAAAAAGGTAAAGATGTTATACAATTGCCCGCAATAAAAATTGATGTTGTACAAGATGCAACAGGTGCGGGAGATGCATTTTGGTCTGGTTTTCTCTTTGCTTATATCAAAGAAAAACCTATTGAAAAATGTTTAGAAGTAGCACTTCAGTTAGCAGCATTAAAACTTCAAAATGTAGGGAGATTGCCTGATAATATTAATATTTTATCTGAACTTTTATAAAACCAATACAATGTTAAAAAACACTAATATTACTAATGGTGTTATGCTTAATGCTTACCCAGATAGCATTGGCAATACTTTAAGCGATACTATACGTATGCTTGAAAAACCAGAATTTAAAGATGTTTTTACTTTGTTTTATGTGTTACCAACATTTTTTAATAGTGATTTAGATAGAGGATTTTCAATAATAGATTACAATCTGAATAAGGATTTAGTTTCAGAAAATGATTTAGAAGCACTAGAAAAGCTCAACATACAATTAAAGTTTGATATTGTACTAAATCATCTATCGGTTGCATCACCTCAATTTAAAGATGTACTTAAAAATGGAGCGTCTTCAAAATATAAAGATTTTTTTATTAATTGGAATAGCTTTTGGGAAGGCCACGGCACTATGGGACAAGACGGTGTGATAATACCTAAACCAGAATTTCTCAATAAACTGTTTATGAGAAAATCGGGGCTTCCTATTTTAAAAGTGCCTTTTCCTGATGGTACAGCGCAACCGTATTGGAATACATTTTATCAAAAAGTTAATGACGATAATACGTTTTTAGGCCAGATGGATGTTAATGCAAAATCTGATTTGGTTTGGGAGTTTTACGAGGAAACTTTGCAAAAAGTTAAACAATTTGGATGTAAAATTTTAAGACTAGATGCGTTTGCGTATTTGCATAAAGAGATAGGGCAATCAAACTTTTTTAACAAACCAGGTACGTGGCAATATTTAAAGCGTATCAAACAAATTGCAGATAAAAATAATTTAACACTTTTACCTGAGATTCATGCTGAATATGGGTTGCATTTACATGATGAAGTAGCTAAAGAAGGCTATCATATTTACGATTTTTTCTTACCGGGATTAACCATTCATACCATAGAAAATAAAAATAGTAAGGCACTTATAAATTGGGCTAAAGAAATTGTTAGTAAAGGCTACAAAACGGTGAATATGTTAGGCTGTCATGATGGTATTCCTGTGTTAGATTTAAAAGGTAAAACTGTTAACGGTATTTATAATAAGGGGTTGCTAGAAGATAAGGAGATAGAGTCTGTTATGGCTACTATATTACAACGTGGTGGTCGCGTAAAAAACCTTTATGATCCAGAGGGTAATAAAATTTCATATTACCAAGTAAATGCTACGTTTTTTAGTGCGTTAGGCGAAAACGAGCAAAAGTTAATATTAGCTAGAGCCATTCAAATATTTATGCCTGGGATACCGCAAATATGGTATTTAGATATTTTTGCTGGAAAAAATGATTATGCTGCTGCTGATGCTGGAGGAAGTGCAGGACACAAAGAAATTAATAGAACAAATTTGTCCCTTCAAGAAGTAGAGCAAGGTTTGAAAAGAGAAGTCGTACAGCACCAATTACAATTATTAAGGCTGCGTAATACCTCAAAAGCATTTTTAGGCGATGTGATATTTAATGAAACTTCAAAAAAAATCATAGACATTAAATGGGTTTATCAAGATGAATTTGCGCATCTTACAGTAAATTTAGACACGCATAGCGTTACAATAAACTATTCCGAAAATGGAGAATTTAAATCCTTTAATTTTTAATAGAATACTTTTTAACTGAAAAAGAAACATCAATTTTTTAAAAGATTAGGTATATCCTTTCGTAGGATTGTTATATTTGATACTTATAAAATATATCTTTTTGATAGCATAAAGATTTAATTTAAGTGATGTATTCTCAAATAAACGAGAATAAAACCTAATCCAAATATGAGCGAAGAAAGTAAACGAAGAGAAGCCCTTATATACCACGCAAAACCAACTCCAGGAAAAATTGAAGTAGTACCCACTAAAAAATATGCAAGCCAAAGAGATTTGTCCTTAGCGTATTCTCCTGGTGTGGCAGCACCCTGTTTAGAGATTGAAAAAGATAAAAATAATGCGTATCGCTATACGGCAAAAGGAAATTTAGTAGCAGTAATTTCTAACGGAACAGCAGTTTTAGGTTTAGGCAATATTGGTCCTGAAGCATCAAAACCTGTTATGGAAGGTAAAGGATTATTGTTTAAAATTTTTGCCGATATAGATGTGTTTGATATTGAAGTTGATACTGAAAATGTTGACGAGTTTATAGAAACAGTAAAAAATATAGCGCCTACTTTTGGCGGTATTAATCTTGAAGATATAAAAGCTCCTGAAGCGTTTGAAATTGAAAGACGTCTTAAAGAAGAGTTGGATATTCCTGTAATGCATGATGATCAACATGGTACTGCAATTATTTCGGCAGCAGCTTTAATTAATGCTTTAGAATTAGCTGATAAAAAGATAGAAGATGTAAAAATTGTGATAAGTGGTGCAGGAGCCGCAGCTATTTCATGCTCTCGTTTATACCAATCTTGTGGGGCAAAGCGTAAAAATATGGTGATGCTAGATAGTAAAGGTGTAATTCGTGATGATAGAGGGAATTTAACCTCGCAAAAAGCGGAGTTTGCCACACACAGAAAAATAGATACCCTTGATGAAGCAATGGTTGATGCCGATGTGTTTATAGGATTATCTATGGCAGATATTGTGACGCCTCAAATGTTGAAAACCATGGCTAAAGATCCGATTGTATTTGCTATGGCAAATCCCAATCCAGAGATTAAATACCAATTAGCAGTAGATACAAGAGATGATATTATTATGGCAACAGGCCGTAGCGATCATCCTAATCAAGTAAACAATGTATTAGGGTTTCCATTTATATTTAGAGGTGCATTAGATGTGCGCGCTTCAAAAATTAATGAGGAAATGAAAATTGCTGCTGTAAACGCATTGGCTGCTTTAGCAAAAGAGCCTGTGCCAGAGCAAGTTAATGTAGCGTATGAACAAACGCGTTTAGCTTTTGGTAGAAAATACATTATCCCTAAACCTTTTGATCCGCGATTAATAGCTGAAATTCCTCCAGCGGTAGCCAAAGCCGCTATAGAAAGTGGTGTAGCTAAAGAGCCTATTACAGATTGGGAAAAATATAAAGATACCTTACGTGAACGACTAGGGTCTGATAATAAGTTAGTGCGATTGCTTTTAAGTCGCGCCAAGTTAAATCCTAAACGCGTAGTATATGCTGAAGCAGACCAGTTAGCGGTGTTAAAAGCAGCTCAAATTGCATACGAAGAAGGTATTGCTATCCCTATTTTATTAGGTAGAAAAGAGACCATTGAAACTTTGATGCAAGAAATTGATTTTGATGCCAACATCTTAATTATAGATCCTAAAACCGAAGATGAAAATGCCCGTAAAGATAAATATGCGAAGGTATATTGGGAGCAAAGAAAAAGGCGAGGTGTAACGTTTTATGCAGCACAACGTTTAATGAGAGAACGTAATTATTTTGCTGCTATGATGGTTAATGAAGGTGATGCCGATGCATTAATTTCTGGGTATTCTAGAAGTTATCCTTCTGTGGTAAAACCTATGCTAGAATTAATAGGATTAGCAAAAGGCGCTACTAGAATAGCGACTACTAATGTGATGATGACAAAAAGAGGTCCCATGTTTTTAAGTGATACCTCTATCAATATTGATCCTTCGGCTAAAGAATTGGCTAAAATTGCTGTTATGACTTCAAAAGTGATAAAAACGTTTGGTTTTGAGCCAGCAATAGCAATGATTTCATATTCTAACTTTGGGTCTTCTATAAACGAAAGGGCTTCAAAAGTAAGAGAAGCTGTAGCAATGTTACATCGTAATTATCCAGATTTAATAGTGGATGGTGAATTACAAACCGATTTTGCTTTAAACGATAAAATGTTAAGCGATAAATTTCCATTTTCAAAACTAGTAGGGCGTAAAGTAAATAGCCTTGTGTTTCCAAATTTAGACTCAGCAAACATTACCTATAAATTATTAAAAGAACTTAATGGAGCAGATTCTATTGGGCCTATAATGATGGGGATGCGCAAACCAGTGCATATTTTACAATTAGATGCAAGTGTTGACGAGATAGTTAACATGACTGCTGTAGCTGTTATAGACGCTCAAAATAAGGAGATGTGGGAATTGGAAAAAGATATTTCATAAAGTTTGATAAGTCAATAATTTCATTACTTTTGGCAGATTAACAGGGTTTTAATGATTACACATATTCAAGGAAAGCTTATTGAGAAAAATCCAACCGATGTCGTTATAGACTGTAATGGTGTGGGCTATCAGCTGCATATTTCTTTAAATACGTTTTCTCAAATCCCCGATAAAGAGCATTTAAAGTTGTATACACATCTTCAAATTAAAGAAGATGCGCATACATTATTTGGGTTTTCATCTATAGCTGAACGAGAAATTTTTAGATTATTGCTCTCGGTAAGTGGTATTGGTGCTAGTACAGCTCGCACTATGTTATCCTCGTTAACACCTAAACAGGTAAGAGAAGGTATTGCCTCTGGCGATGTTGCTTTAATACAATCTATAAAAGGTATTGGTGCTAAAACGGCGCAACGCGTTATTATAGATTTAAAAGATAAAATATTAAAGATTTATGATATCGATGAAGTTTCGGTAACTAAAGACAATACCAATAAGAATGAAGCGTTATCTGCTTTAGAAGTTCTCGGTTTTGCAAAAAAACAAGCTGAACGCGTTGTGGATAAAATTATGATATCGCAACCCGATGCTAGTGTAGAAACCATTATTAAACAAGCTTTAAAAAATTTATAATAGATTTTGAACATTACTAACTATAGCTGTAATAAATCGATTAAAACTTATGTTGCCCTTATCGCCCTTTTGCTATTATCAACAATAGTTTGGGGGCAACAACCTGCTCAAGATTCTACCAAAACAGGGTTTAGTTTAGGTACTATTAAGTTTCCTAAACCAAATGGTGTAGAATCTAAATACACCTACGACCCTATTACCGATAGATACATTTACACTGAAAAGATTGGTGAGTTTAATATTAACTATCCCATTATACTCACACCAAAAGAATTTAAAGCGCTTGTTGCAAAAGAAAATTTAAAAAATTACTATAAAGATAAAATAGATGCTTTTGATGGTAAAAAGAAAGGTGCCGAAGACGAACAGAAAAACCTATTGCCAGAGTTTTACGTAAACTCAGGCTTTTTTGAAACCATTTTTGGAGGTAACACTATAGAAGTTGTACCTCAAGGTTCTGTAGAAATGGATTTAGGGGTTTTATTTTCTAGACAAGACAATCCATCGTTCTCACCAAGAAACCGTAGTAATTTTACGTTTGATTTTGATCAGCGTATCAGTTTAAGTTTGTTAGGTAAAGTAGGTACACGACTTCAAGTAAATGCCAATTATGATACCCAAGCTACCTTCGATTTTCAACAAATTATAAAATTAGAGTACACACCAACCGAGGATGATATTATTCAAAAAATAGAAGTTGGTAACGTTAATATGCCATTAAATAGCTCTTTAATAACTGGGGCGCAGAGTTTGTTTGGTGTAAAGGCACAATTACAGTTTGGAAGAACTACTGTTACAGGTGTGTTTTCTGAGCAGCAATCTCAAGGCAATACGGTGGTGGCACAAGGTGGCGGTACTTTAGAAGAATTTGATTTTTTTATAAGAGATTATGATGAAAACAGGCACTTTTTTTTAGCGCAATATTTTAGAGATTCTTATGATGATGCTTTAAAAAATTACCCGTTTATAGATAACCGAGGGTTGCAAGTTACACGTCTAGAAGTATACATTACCAATAGAAGTAATAGAACTGAGAACGTTAGAAATGTAGTAGCATTACAAGATTTGGGTGAAAGTAATAGCCTGTTTTCTCCGTTTGTTACTGTCTCGCCATCTGCAACACAATTTCCAGATAACGGAAATAATAATTTAGACCCTACAGCAATTGGTAGTGGCTCAGTATTAACCGAAGCCATTCGTGATATTGCTACGGCTCAAAACGGGTTTGGAGCTATACAAAATAATGTGAATGAAGGTTCAGATTTTGGAAAAATAGAAAATGCTAGAAAATTACAAAACGGACAGGAATATACATTTAACTCTCAGTTAGGATACATTTCGTTAAACCAGCGGTTAACTGCCGATGAGGTATTAGCCGTAGCGTACCAGTTTACAGTAAGTGGTCAAGTATTTCAAGTGGGTGAATTTGCTAATGATGGTGTAAACCCGAATGAGGTTAATACCAACAATCAAGGGCAAGTTACCCAAGTAAATAATAAGGCCTTAGTACTTAAAATGCTAAAGAGTAGTGTTACCAATGTGCAGCAGCCTATTTGGGATTTAATGATGAAAAACATCTACGATACGGGTGCTTTTAACCTAAGTCAAGACGATTTTACATTAAATATTTTTTATAATGAAGCGTCCCCGTTAAACTTTATAACACCAGTTGAGGGTACTACGTTTCCACTGTTTGATAACCAAACTGCCAATACCGCAGACGATAAACCTATAGAGGAAACCACATTAATTCGTTTATTTAATTGGGATAAACTTAACTTTAATAACGATCCACAAGGTAATGGTGATGGTTTTTTTGATTTTGTTCCGGGTATAACCGTACAGCCTCAAAATGGTAAAATTGTATTTACAAAAGTAGAACCATTTGGCCGATACCTATTTGATGTGTTAGATGATGATGGTAACCCAAACAACAACGAGGCAGATTATGATGATGTTAATGATACTGAAATAGGCTTTAACGAAAACCAGAAAAAGTATGTCTACGATTTAATGTACAAGAGTACCAAAATTGAAGCGTTAGACGAAGCCGAAAAAAATAAATTTAGATTAAAAGGCCGCTATAGTTCTAGTGGTGGCGGCGATGGTATTCCTATTGGTGCATTTAACGTGCCGCGAGGCTCGGTAAGGGTAACTGCTGGTGGTCGTGTGTTAATTGAAGGTGTAGATTATACAGTAAATTACCAATTAGGGCGTGTGCAAATTTTAGATGAAGCGTTAAAAGCATCGAATACGCCAATACAAGTATCTACAGAAAATAATGCCGTATTTGGACAGCAAACCAGACGTTTTACAGGTTTAAATATAGAGCATAAATTCAACGATAATTTTGTAATTGGGAGTACACTTTTAAATTTAAATGAACGTCCAATTACACAAAAAGCAAATTTTGGATCAGAGCCCATAAATAATACCATTTTTGGTGTTAACGGTAATTTTTCTTCTGAAGTTCCATTTTTAACAAGAATGGTAAACAAGTTACCAAATATTGATACCGATGTGCCATCTAATATTTCCTTACGTGGTGAGTTTGCATATTTGGCACCTGGAGCACCAAAAGGCACAAATTTAAATAGTGAAGCAACATCGTATATTGATGATTTTGAAGGTACACAAAACGCTATAGATTTAAAGGCACAACAATCTTGGTTTTTATCAAGTAGACCTTTAGATTTAACTAGTTCTCCAGGGGATGATAATGCTGGAATTCAAAATGGTTATGGTAGAGCCAACTTAAATTGGTATACTATTGATCCTATTTTTTACAGTGCAAGACGACCAGATGGCGTATCTGATGAAGATTTATCTAGCTTGTACACCAGTCGTGTTTTTATAAACGAGTTGTTTCCAGAGCAGGACATCGTACAAGGTCAAAATTCAATATTATTTACTTTAGATTTGGCATATTACCCATCAGAGCGTGGGCCTTATAATTACCAAACTACAAATATTGATCCGCAGAGTGGTACCTTATCAAATCCGCAAGATTCATGGGCAGGAATTACAAGGCAATTAACATCAACAGATTTAGAGCAAGCCAATGTAGAGTATATTGAATTTTGGTTGCAAGATCCATTTCAAGAAAATCCAGCAAACCCAGGCGGTAAGTTGGTATTCAACTTAGGAAACATTTCTGAAGATGTTGTAAAAGATGGTAGAAAACTTTACGAAAATGGATTGCCCGAAGATGGCGATATTAGCTTTTTGCCTCAAACAGCTTGGGGTTCAGTTGTACCACTAAATCAATCACTAGTTTATGCTTTTGATACCACAGGGCAAGAGCGTACCAATCAAGATGTAGGGTATGATGGTTATAGCGATCAAAATGAAATAGATTTTGTTAACAATACTACTGAAATTCCTAATGCTTATGCAAATTTACCAGATCCTTCAAACGATAA
>CALDUF010000037.1 GCA_937923515.1 uncultured Flavobacteriaceae bacterium | reverse complement strand
CATAAAAAATTAGGTAAAATCATGTGGGATAAATGTGGAATGTCTAGAAATGAAGAAGGCTTAAAGCAAGCTATTCAAGAAATTTCGGAGTTACGCCAAGATTTCTGGAAAAACGTAAATGTACCTGGAAACGCTAATGAGTTTAACGAACAACTAGCTAAAGCAGGACGTGTTGCAGACTTCCTAGAATTAGGAGAGTTATTTGCTAAAGATGCCTTAGTTAGAGAAGAATCTGCAGGAGGACACTTTAGAGAAGAGCACCAAACACCAGAAGGTGAAGCAAAACGATTAAAAGAATTCCAATTCGTTTCTGCTTGGGAATATAAAGGCGAACCAAAAGATGCAGTACTGCATAAAGAAGATTTGGTTTATGAAAATATTGAAGTAAAAGAAAGAAGTTATAAATAGTTGTTGGTTGATAGTTGTTGGTTATTAGTTTTCAAACCAGCAACAAACAACTGAAAACCAAAAACTAAAAGTTATGAATTTAACACTTAAAATTTGGAGACAGAAAGACTCAACTACAAAGGGTCAAATGGTAGATTATAAAATCTCTGAGATTTCAGAACACATGTCATTTTTAGAGATGATGGATGTTTTGAACGAACAATTAATAACAAATGGTGAAGAGCCTGTAGCCTTCGATCATGATTGTAGAGAAGGTATCTGCGGTATGTGCTCTATGTACATTAATGGAGAAGCGCACGGTCCAGATAGAGGCGTTACAACCTGCCAACTACACATGCGTATGTTTAACGATGGCGATACCATTACTATAGAACCATTTAGAGCAGCAGCGTTTCCTGTAATTAAAGATTTAACTGTAGACCGTTCTGCTTTCGATCGTATTCAGCACGCAGGTGGTTACATTTCGGTAAACACCTCGGGTAATACGCAAGATGCCAACGCCATTCCTATTGCAAAAGAAGCGGCCGATACAGCCATGGATGCAGCAACCTGTATTGGTTGTGGTGCATGCGTTGCAACCTGTAAAAACTCTAGTGCTATGCTGTTTGTAGGTGCAAAAGTATCGCAATATGCGTTGCTACCACAAGGGCAAGTAGAAGCTGCAGATCGTGTACAGAATATGGTGGCGCAAATGGATTTAGAAGGCTTTGGTAACTGTACAAACACAGGAGCCTGCGAGGTTGAGTGTCCTAAAGGTATTTCGTTAGATAATATTGCGAGAATGAATCGCGAGCTAATGAAAGCCTCTATATAACATTATAAAAGTCAAGACGTTTAGTTTTGACTTTTTTTACGCAACATAACATTGTGATATTGCAATATTACGATTTTTTAATAATTTTGTACTTGTATTTTGGGCGTTCCCTTCGCTCAACCTACAAGGTGAAAAAACCTTGCAGGATCGCTTCGGTCGGGCTTTACGCTGCAAGTCCTCGCTCGTGCCTCGCTGTGGGCTTTCCACTACAATCCCTAACGCGGTCTCATCAGCTAAAGTCTTTC
The DNA here is from genome assembly GCA_937923515.1 of uncultured Flavobacteriaceae bacterium. Classification (GTDB taxonomy): domain Bacteria; phylum Bacteroidota; class Bacteroidia; order Flavobacteriales; family Flavobacteriaceae; genus Jejuia. Next base: position 2,491 of record CALDUF010000037.1, on the reverse strand, counting down.
TTTAACCTAATTTTAAGGCGTATGTGCCAAACGTATCATGCTTAAAAGTAAGCCTTCAACTGAATATTCCCCGTATGAATCGTTCTACTGGTTTCCGATTTTCTCCCAAAGTAACTCAAATTCAAATCTAAAAATTTAGTCAGCTTTTTTTGTGCTAAAAGTGTCCACGTAAAATTATTACCAGGTTGCAAACCATCCAACATTTGAAACGCCACAGGCGTATTTGGATTGCCAATAAAAGCGTTAGAAAAATAATTAACCTCTCCATTTATTGCGCCCTTTTCGTTCTTTGAAACGTTAAAACCTAATCCAAAATTTTGTTGCGATAAAGCCTCTAATCCACCAACAGTGTTATCTCTGGTGGTGTATTGATAAAACACATCAAAACGGCTATTTTCATTAAATAGGTAAGATAATTTTGGATTGATTAACACTTCGTCAAACTTAAAATTTCTACTTGTAAAATTTTCGCTAGAACTTTCGTTAGAGCCTAATGCAGTCTGAAACGTTATTAACCAACTTTCTTGAATTTTATGGTTAAAATTAAGTTGATGGCTTAGTAAATTATTCTCTATTAACCCCACCGAAAGTGTGTTGCTCGATTTGTTAGAGAGATACGTGTACGATGTGGTGTATTTTTGTTTACCTCTATTAAAAAACAATACATTTCTTAAATTAAGTTGCAAACCCAATTGGTTTTCCGCATCACTTTCAAACGGATTCAAATTAAAATTACTGCCGTTTCTTCGTATTTTTCTATCAATTAAATAGCTGGTTTGGTTGTAAAAATGCGACCAGAATTTTCGGGATTTTACTTCAGAAACTCGCCATTGCGCAGGGTTTATAGTTAGTGTTTGGCTAAACCTGTTTTGGTGCGTTCTAATAAATATACGATTTGGCAATAATACCCGAATGTAAGTGCCTTGGTCTTGAAATTGAGCAGTTTCAAATTCTTCTAATTCTTGAATACCATTGTTATTGTAATCTATCCACGTAAAAGTGCCTTGTCCTGCCTCAACCTCTACATAGGTAAAATCTTGCTGAGGTAAAAACCCAGAATTGGTTTCAAAAACCGTATTGCTTTGTACTATATTTTTAAATAATTTCTGATTGTATTGCAATCTAGAGTTTAAAGAGTTTTCATCTTGAATGGTATCACTCTCATTCGTTAAAGTTCTATAATTGGCATACAAGGATAGCTTGGTGTTTTTGTTTTGTATGATGCGAGAATCTACATAAAACGTATTCGAGGTATTTACTTTTTGAAGTTGGTTATTGCGAATACTATCATTAACCCGATGTTTATAACCAAATTGCGCAAAAACCTTGGTGCTATCGCCTACGCCAGCAAAGGCCTCGTAAGATGTGAATTTCTGACTTAAAGGCGTAAGTATTTCTGTGGCAATTTCAGTTTGCTCATTATCTTCTATAGATAATTTTGCCCCAACCCAACTTTTGTCCATACCATAGGTTACCGTGTTGTGCGACCTTAAAAAGGTTGATGTATTGATGCTAGATTCTGCATTCAAAAAACTAGTTCTTGAGTTTATAATTACACGATTTAAAAATAAATTGGCATTGGCAATATGCCTGCTACCGTTAAAGCCTGATGCAAAATTTAAATATTCAAACTGGTAGTTAATGCGCCCTTTTTTAAAGTGCGAAAGGTTAAATCCAGAATTTAAAAATGTTTGTGTGCCCAAATCGCCAACACGTTGGTTGCCTCGGGGTTGTTCTAAATTCCAATCGCGGTTAAACTCTGCATTGTATAAAATTTCTATACTTCTAAAATTATCTTGAATATAATCTGTGTTGAGATAAGCGTTTAAATTCCACAAACTATCGGTTTTAATAAGGTTTTGGTTAATTCTAAAACGGCCTGCAAATCCATCATTATTAGTGTCATCGAGAGCAGAAAACAGGTTTAAATCGTTTTTACTGCCAGCCAATTCAAAATCAATATAGGTGTGTTCCGTAGGTTTGTAATTGCCATTTACCACAGCCATTTGTAATTTGGTGGGCGCTACAAGTTGCACTATGGGCGAAAAATTACCTTGCAATTCGCCAGCAAATTCGTAAATATTATTAATGGCGTTGCTGCTACTTAACACATAATCGCCTTGGTTTGCGCCAACCTGTGTAAAAGTTACACGAAACAATTCATCATCAGGATTATTTGAAAACACAAAAATCTCATTACCGCCAACAACATCTTTTCTATAAAGAATTCTGTTTTCACTAAAGGCTTCTTGAATTTCTGAAGGCGCAATCATTTGCGTTCTATCATCTCCAGCTTCTGATAAAATGGCCACTTGGTCTTCAGATAGATTTTGCTGCAAAGGTTGGTTTTTAGCATCGGTTTCAGAATATACTGAAACCCCAATATTTAGCTTCTCATTTTTGTAATTACCGCCACCGTAAGCCACCAATCGCGAATAATTACGGTCGCTAAATTGATAATCGACCGTAATTCGCATTTCGGAGGTTATGG
>CALDUF010000036.1 GCA_937923515.1 uncultured Flavobacteriaceae bacterium | reverse complement strand
CACGAATCTGGAGAAAATATCACGAGAATTCGTGGTGTGTTTTCAGGAACGTTAAGTTATTTATTCAATAATTTTTCTGTGGAAGACAAGCCGTTTAGTGCTATTATTCAAGAAACAGTTGATAAAGGTTTTACAGAACCAGACCCACGAGAAGATTTCTCTGGAAACGACGTGGCGAGAAAACTATTAATTTTAGCAAGAGAATTAGATTTACAAAATGAGTTTGAAGATGTGGAAGTGTTGAATTTAATTCCTGAGGCATATAGAGATATTTCGGTGGAGGAATTTTTGAGTCAATTAGAAGTTTTAGACGCGCAATATCAAACGTTGAAAGACGAACAGAAAGAAGGGCATGTGTTGCGATATGTTGGAGATTTATCTGGAGATTTATCGCAAGACAAAGGAAATTTGGAAGTAAAATTAGTATCTATTCCAGAGGATAGTACGTTGGGCCATGTAAAAGGCTCTGATGCTATTTTTGAAATATTTACCGAAAGTTATGGCGAGCAACCGATAGTAATACAAGGTGCTGGTGCTGGTGCTGAGGTTACCGCACGTGGTGTTTTTGGTGATATTTTGCGGTTGAGTAAGCATATTAATTAAACCTAAATTTAGGGTTTAAAACAGACTTTAGCGGATAGGTGCATTAGGGATTGCAGCGGCATCCTTTTTTGAGGCACGAGAAAAAGATATAGCGGAAAGCCCGACCCGATAGGGGAATGCCCAAATAAAAATAGTAAATAGAAAAATGAGTGAGGTAGAGACCTGTTAGGTTTTGAAAACCTGACAGGTCTGAAAAAGAATAAAAAATGAGTAAGAAAAAACATTTTGAAACAGATGCGATAAGAACGCAGAGTGAACGCTCTCAGTTTTCGGAACATTCTGTACCCTTGTACTTAACATCGGGGTTTGTATTTGATGATGCGGAGGATATGAGAGCTTCTTTCGCGGAGGAAAAACAGCGCGATTTGTACAGCCGTTACAGCAACCCAAACGTAAACGAGTTTGTAGATAAAGTGTGTAAAATGGAGGGCGCGGAAGCAGGTTTTGCCTTTGCGAGTGGTATGGCTGCGGTGTTTTCTACATTTGCAACCTTACTAGATGCGGGCGACCATGTGGTGTCTTGCAGCTCTGTATTTGGTGCAACGCATGGGTTGTTTACTAAATACTTCCCGAAGTGGAATATTGAATGTTCGTATTTTAGTATTAATGATGTTGAAGCTGTTGAGGATTTAATACAGCCCAATACCAAGTTTATTTATGCAGAAACGCCAACAAATCCTGGAGTTGATGTTTTAGATATGGAAGCGTTGAGTGCTATTTGTAAAAAGCACAATGTGTTATTGGTGATTGATAACTGTTTTGCGACACCGTATTTACAAAACCCTATTAAGTTTGGAGCGGATTTGGTGATACATTCGGCTACAAAATTAATGGACGGCCAAGGGCGTGTTTTAGGCGGTGTTACGGTTGGTAAAGCGGACTTGATTCGCGAGATTTACTTATTTTCTAGATTAACAGGACCAGCTATGAGTCCGTTTAACGCATGGGTATTATCTAAATCGTTAGAAACATTAGCCATTCGTGTAGAGAAGCATTGTGAGAATGCTTTAAAATTAGCTGAATTTTTAGAAGCGCATCCTAAAGTAACATGGGTGAAGTATCCGTTTTTAAAATCGCATCCTAAATATGCGATTGCTAAAAAGCAAATGCGCTTAGGTGGTAATATAGTGGCTTTTGAAGTAGAAGGTGGTTTAGATGGTGGTAGAGCGTTTTTAAATGCTGTAAAAATGTGTTCGCTTTCGGCTAACTTAGGCGATACGCGAACTATTGTAACCCATCCTGCAAGTACCACGCATGCTAAGGTTGAAGCCGATGTGAAAGCTGCTGCGGGCATTACGGATGGAATGGTGCGTTGCTCGTTAGGGTTAGAACATATTGATGATATTATTGCAGATTTGGAACAGGCTTTGGATAGTTAGTTCAAGATTTTAAAAGCTATTTTTTGTATATTTGAATGTTAACGATATTACTATGGGAGCACGAGAACTAAGAGAGAAGTGGGAGAAATCTATAAAAACAGTTGATGATCGTTTTTTGCAAATGGTAGACGCTTTGTATGAAGGTTACTTTAAGAATGAAATTGTTGCTTTTTATCCTGATGGAAGTCCTATGTCTCGTGAAGACTACAAAAAAGCATTAGATATCGCTGAATCACAAATAGAAGATGGTGATTTTATATCGGTAGATGATTTTCAACGTGAATAGCAAAAATGCCAGATAAAATTACCCAAATTGTTTGGACACGACAGGCAAGAACTGCGCTACATGCTATTCTTGATTACAGATATAAAGCGTTTCCTTCTGCAAGAGACATCGTTAGAAAAGATATTATATTTTCTTCAAAACAAATTGTATTCGTAGATCAATACCAAAAAGATGAGGTGTTTCCTCAATACAAAAGAATTGTAGTAAGAGATTATAAACTATTGTATAAAGCAAAAAATAATGTTGTTTATATATTAAACGTGGTGTGTACTAAAGCTAGTTTTAGTATCAAGCCTAACTAACACGTATTTGATTTTTAAATGCATAACAAAACAATATACCAAGTTGACGCGTTTACAGATGAAGCTTTTAAAGGCAACCCTGCTGGGGTTATGATTTTAGATGCTTTACCTTCTGAAGTTTGGATGCAGCAGATGGCTATGGAGATGAATTTATCTGAAACCGCTTTTGTGGCACCAAATACTGATGGTTTTGATATACGCTATTACACGCCAACTGTTGAAATACCCTTGTGTGGGCATGCTACTTTGGCTGCGGCACACATGATATACGAATTAGGAATTAAGTCGCCTAACGCACACATTAACTTTAAAGCATCGCAAGATAATTTAACTATTGTAAAAGATGGAGATGCTATTGTTATGACGTTTCCGCAGTATAAGCTTTCTAAAATTGAAACGCCTAAAAATTTTAAAATACTTTTAGGTTTTGATCCTGTAGCAGTTTATAAAAGTGATGGTAATTGGATTGTTGCTATTGCAGCACACCAAACCGATATAGAAGCGTGTGTGCCAAATTTTGAAACGCTTAAAGTTAATGGTTTAGGCCACCTAATGATAACTTCTGAAGGAAAAAATAAAGATGTAGATTTTGTAGTGCGCTGTTTTGTGCCAGAATCTGGAATTAACGAAGATCCCGTAACAGGTTCTGCGCATTGTGCATTAACGCCGTTGTGGGCAAACCGATTGCAAAAAACCGAAATGGTATCGCATCAAATTTCTAAACGCGGTGGTATTTTAGGTGTGGCGTTAAAGGATTATAACGTAGAGATTAGAGGAAAAGCAGTTACGGTGTTTGAAGCGAGTTTGAAGATTTAGTTTTAATGAAAACAAATGAGCATACAGTACTGCATGCTCATTAATTTTTATTTTTCATTATTTTATATTCAATCTTTTTAAAATTGAATGTGAATTTAGTTCCAAAAGCTAGAACCGAAGTTATTAGCAGCACCATTAAAATTAAACGGTGATGCACCTGAAGCAATATTAGCGGCATTGTCCCATCTACCAGCAGTAACAGCTTGATTTACTCTAGCTTGATTTGCACTACCCCATTGTACATAGTCAATCAATACATCAGGATCTGTAGCACCAAAAGTATTTGTGGTAAAAACACTTAAACCACCTGACGAAGGATTTACATCATAACTTAAAGTAACACTTTGGTTAGCTTCTAAGTTTGTAGATCCATTGGCTGCATTAGTAACTTGAACATAAGTACCTGGACCTAAACAGAGCCAATAATTAGCAATATCTAATGTTGCATTGCCTAGGTTTGTTAGCGTAATAGTATCCGTAGCAGTATTAACCGTAGAAATTCGTATCACAGCATTTCCAGCTGGTGCTTCGGTACCTTGCCAAAACGTAGCGCCAAATTCTGTAGCACTGCCAGAGAAGGTGTAAGGCGATACCATGGTTACAAATTCTTCTGCATTATTCCACCTTCCAGCAGTAACAGCTTGATTTACTCTTGCTTGATTTGCACTACCCCATTGCACATAGTCAATTAATACATCAGGATCTGTAGAACCAAAAGTATTCACAGAAAATAGACTTAAGCCTCCAGAAGTAGGGTTTACGTCGTAACTTAATGTTATGCTTTGGTTTGGGTTTAAGTTTGTAGAACCGCTTGTAGCGTTACTTACTTGCACATAAGTACCAGGGCCTAAACATAACCAGTAGGCTCCAATATCTTGAGCGCCATCTCCAAAATTAGCTATTGTTATTTCATCGATATCCGTATTTACTTCTGTAATACGTATTACACCATTGGTGTTTCCAGTTTCTTCTGTAATGGCATCGTCGTCACTACTACAGCTAGCAACTAAGGCAGATAATAGTAGTATTAAAATTGTTCTTTTCATGTTGTTTTTTTGTTTTATTGTTATTTCGTTTGGTAAATAGACGAAACAATACCAGTTTTTATACAGTAAACCTTTGCGAATAGGAAAAAAAGAGGTTTAAAAATGAATAAATACGGTTTTAAATATTTAGTGCTATAGCATTCAACCGCTGTTGGTTGTCTCGTTATAAGTGTTAGAACTTTATATTTACAAATTAAAAAGACATACATGTTACTGTATGTCTCTTTTCATTAATTAATAAATTCCCTTTTTCATAATTAATTAAATTTTAATAGGGTAAAGCGTTATTTATTGATGCACATTTAAAATTAAAGGAGCAGCTATGGGGCAAACTGCTCCTTTGTTTTGGTAGTTAATTAACTACCTCAACACTAACATTAACCAAATTATAGCCACCTCTATCATCTAAAGCTTGTGTAACTCCAGCAGGAGAACTTATAATACCTTTACCAAACTGCACATCGTTAAGCGATTTAACACGTCGTACAGTATTGTCTGTGTCATCATTAACTGTAGCGTTACCTCTCATTGGTTGTCCGTTACCAAACCCAACTGGCTGATCTTCTTCTGTACCAGAATCGTATAGGTAATTTTTATTGATATTAAATTCACGCTTTGCGCTACCATCTTCATTAAATAATTCAATTCCAGCTTGGTTGTTCGACACAAACCAATCGTTTGATGCTATAAACATTGTAGCAAAGTTTAAGCGTTGTCCTGGTGCAGCTTCAATCTCAAACGTTAGTGCTTCTCCTGGTTTAGCAGGCGTACTATTTTTTACAGCGGTAACATTTTCCATTACATTCAAATAGTTGTAAGTAATATTTGGGTCGCCATCTTCAGCTAATTCTTCTAAACCATTAGCAGTTGCAATTGGGGAACCATTTGTGAATAAAGGTGATTGATCACCGTTGTGCACATAAGCAACACCTGGAGATAAAACAGACCACGATGATGATAATCTTAAAGGCGCACCCGTGCTACCTGTTTCTGTAAACCAATTGTAAATTGCTGCTGGCGATCCATCTTCTGCTAAACTTTCAAAACCATTTGCTTTAAGTGGTGCACCAACCTCGTATAGTGCATTGTCTTGGGTGTGTACTACTAATATACCAGGTGTAATAAAACCAGGATTATGTAGTGTTTCTCTATTTGCTTTTACAATTCTTAACTTAAAGTATTTTGTTGTAGCATCGTAGCTTAGGTATGCTGATAGATAGTTTAAAATGTTTCTGCCTGTATCTCTTACCATAGTGTTACTATCTGCTGGCCCTGAGTTTGGCGCATACTGATTTGGTGCCGTATAAACGGTTTCAGGAAAATTTGTTAAAAAATCTTCATCTAGTTCGCTTCCAGCATCAAATACTTTTACATAACTAGAAATATCACCCGTTTTTGGAGTATCGCCATCCCATAACTTTATACCCTGACTACTGGTGCCAAAAAACCAATCGTTACTTTGTGCAAACATATTTGCAAAGCTTAAATACGTACCTTTTGTTGCCTTAAAAGTTACTTCGTGATATGCACCAGTTGTTTTTAAAGGCCCATTTCCAATTTTTTTAACGCTTAGGTAATTCATTACATTTTTTATTGTAACTCTAAATGTTGTTTTTTGTACTTCAGGGGTTACCTCTTCAATAATGTCTTCCGAATCTGATGTACAAGAAGTAAGTCCTATTGTTGCAGCTAATACTGCTGATAAAATTGTCTTTTTCATTTTTAATATTTTTAAATTTTGAAAATTAATTTGTTGATGCAAATAGACAACTATACCACAGTTTTAAAGCAATGAAGTTGTGCGAAAAGGAAAAATAGCGGCTAAAAAGGAATTTAAAAACAGGTAGTGTAATAGTTGTTTTTATAAGAAAGCGAACACTGTTTTAAATCAATTTTTATTTAAAGAATTTGAGCAGATAAAACAAGATTGTATTGCACGAGATGCTGTTTTAATTTAGTTATACCGTATTGAATTTTGATACAACTATACCATTAAGTTTTTAATAGATGTTTCAAGAAAAAAGCATTAAGATTTTTATGCAGCAAATACGAGAAAGGTGCCTTTTTTTAGCAAAAAGCAGTAGCCAAAAGTGTCGTAATTTAAAGTGTGCTTTGATGAATTACAGTTGAATATGGTATGTGGCGTGGAAACCGAAAAAGAAATTACCATCTCTGGTGTTAAAGTTTCTAACGGTTTGTGTTATAAAACCGTCTTCGTTAAATATTTGATTGTTAGTCATTTTAAACTGAAGTAATAAATCGCTTACTTCCCAATTTACGCCAAGTACAAAAGCGCCATAGGTTTTTACAGATTTTAAGGGGTTGGCAACATAATAATATTCTGAAACTAGGGATACATGATTGCTTACTTTATAGCGCGGGCTAAAACCTACTGCAAAATGATTATGGTCGTCCTCATTAAAACTGGAAGATGTTCTATGAATAAATGTTGGAGAAATTTGAAATGAGAAATTTCTAGAAAACTTTCTTGCAATTAAAAGTTGTGTTGTAAAGGCGAGTTTGTCGCCAAAACTATCTCTGTTTTCAATACCTATTATAGAGCGTGTTCTGTACGTGCCGCTTTGTAACAAGGTGATGCCAAACGGTATGCCCGTATTATCTGTTTTTTGTTGTACAATTCTATGTTTTACATAAGCATCAAAAATACCGTTGGGTGTGCCAGCTCCAATACCAATGGTAAAGTTATTAGATATGCCATAATCCAACCCAAAACGCGTACACATTCTATCTGCAACAAATGCATTACTTGTTTCTTGTGGTGTGTTCCAATACCTACTCATAAAAGATACTTCTAAAGTGTTTTTTTTACGAGTTTCAATAGAATGACCAATTGAAATGCGCGTACCTTTAAATGTAGACATTACATATTGCGTGCTATCTAAAGGTTCTTTTGCTAGCTTATCGAGTAGGCTTTGCCCAAAAGAACATAATGGAATAGATATTAAAATCAAGAGGCCTAAGCGTTTATTTTTCATAGGTTACATATTTGAAAAGGAAAGCTACTTCTATTTTTTTTGAAATATTTGGAGATAAGAGTGCTGGTACTTTTATTTCATAATCATCTATTAATACTTCTAGAGCTCCTTTAAGGGTAAAACCATCATCCGTTGTTGTTATATTTACTTTAAATTCTAATGGTTTCTTAATATTACGTAACATAAATGTGCCTTTTGCAATTTTAGTTTGTATTGCGCTATCTGCATCATAGTTTTCAATTTTTCCTTCAAAAGTAGCTTCTGGGTATAAATCTGTTTCTATATAGCTTTCGTTAAAATGCTCGTGCATAAGCGATTTTTCAAAAACAAAAGCACGCATCAATATACGAACCGCTATATCGCCAGTTTTGGCATTAAATATACTAAGCGTTTTGGTGTTTTTTGCTTTTATATTTTCAACAGAAGTATAAGAGAAAAATGTAATATCGCCTTCGCGTTCTATGTATTCATTGTTTTGAGAAAAACTTTTAATACAACAAACTAGGCATATTACTAGTGTTATTTTATTCATGAATAAAACTTTTAAATAATGATGCAATTTAATAATACTATATCTAATAATTTACCTTTTAAAATACCCTTTATTATTAACGTGTCGCCTATTTTTAAGTTTGGTATTTTAGGGTTTTGATCATGTTGTAACTCGCATAACACAAAGCTTTCATTAGCCTCATAACTTAAATACAGCGTATAAATATTATTCTTATAATGTATTTTTTTTAGAACGCCATCTATTTCTAAAGCCTTTTCAATAAAATTTTCATAACCCTCTTTTTCATATTCATGAATTAGATTTTGAGAACTTAGCTGTTTAAAAGTTTTTAATTTATAGGTATTTTTGTAGGAAGGTTTAGTTAGTATAAACACACTTCCAGTTAATAAAAGTACAAGACCTATTGTGAAGATTAGTAAGGTGTTATTTTTAATTTTTTTTCTCATTGTAATAGCCTTTCATGCACTTTTTTTAATAAAGGTATACAATAAAATTAGAAAGAAGTATAACAGATGTTATTGAAATTTGTAAAGCTGAAAAATAGACTTTAAAAGTGAATTTTTATAGTTTAAAATTCTACATATTTCACAGTTTAAGCTTAATTTCGGCTTAGAGTAAATCGTATTTTTGTATTTATGAAAAATTATAGAATTTACCTGATGACTACAGTGGTTTTTGGGTTTGTATATTTGGTTATGACCTATATGGCCATGGCATTTATTGCTAAGGAAAGCGTTACGTTATTATTAGATAACGAAATAAAATCTGGAAAGCAACGTGCAAAACAAATATCAGCATTGAGCGGTGATGCTTTGGCCGAAAATATAAGTAAACCTATAGTGATAAGCGGAATACAAAAGAGCATTGAGGATGTTGACGATGTAAATTTGTTTTTTTCTGTGATAGACTGGTCTGGAAAAATAATAAGTTACCCAGATATTACAAAAGTAGGCACAACCGATGCTGCTACGAATGCTATGGTTGCCAATATAAAAAAAGATATATCTGCTGAAGACTTGTACGTTTACATATCTGATTATAAAAACGGTGGTAATAAAGAAGAATCAGCAGTGGTGCGTTTAGATGCGATACCTAATTCAGATTTAATTATTGTAACTCACATCAATTTAAAAAATGTAATTTCAGAATTCGATAGATTTAAAAGTAAGTTCACCCTAATATTTATAATTTTTGGATTAACCATCTTACTTATATTATTTGGTATCATCAGGTATGTAACACATTATTATTACAATGCTTTAGAACAAAAAACCACCCGTTTAGAGGACGGTATGCTTAACCTATCTAAGCTAAATAATTCTTTAGAAACCTATCAAAAAAACATAGTAAAAGAAAAACAAAAAGAAGCAGAGGCTGAAGAAAAAGCAATAGACCAAAATGGAGAAGCAGCTATAAAAGATTTACCAAAAAAGCGACTTTTAACATATATAAGAAACGAATTGATGCCTGTTGCTATCGAAGATATTTCATATATATATTTAGAAAATACAATTACATATATTATTAGAAAGGATGGTAAACGATTTACGGCCAACGATAGCTTAGATCAAATTTACGGCACTCTTGATGGTAAATTGTTTTTTAGGGCAAATAGGCAAATTATTGTTTCAATCTATGCTATAGATAAGATTATCAAATTTGGTAATAACTCTTTAAAAATTGAAACGAAGCCAGTATCAGAAATTGATATTATAATTGGTAAAAACAAAGCATCTTCATTTAAGCAATGGTTAGATTTATAATTGGGAGCAACTACTAAATTATCTATATTAGCACAATGCTTTCTAAAAAAACAAAATACGGATTAAAAGCCTTAACCTTTATAGCTAGAAGTGGAGATGATGTGCCTGTTCAGGTTAGTGTTATTTCAAAAAGTGAACAAATCCCACAAAAATTTTTAGAAAGTATCTTATTAACACTTCGTAAATCTGGAATTTTAGGATCTAAGAAAGGTAAACACGGTGGGTATTATCTGCGTAATGCACCATCAGAAATTAAAATGACTGATGTAATGCGTGTACTTGAAGGGCCAATTGCCATGGTGCCTTGCGTAAGTTTAAATTATTATGAAAAATGTGATGATTGCCCAGACGAAAACCTGTGCAGCGTTCATAAATTAATGATAGAAGTTAGAGACGGTACGCTTAAAGTGTTTAGAAATAAAACTTTAGCCGACTTATCTGGCGTTTAGTGGTTGATAATTTCTCATATTTCTTCTATAAAAGTGTAAGTTTTCTTCAGTTTATCGTCAAAAAAGGGCATTATTCAAAAAAATGAGTTTCAAAGTTTGTAGTGTGCAAAAAAATATTACTTTTGTAATCCCTACTAAATTGATAGGATTAATATAAAATAACAACAAATGATAGCGCAAATGTTATTAAAGAGTAAACAAAAGTCCACTTATAAGGAAGATAGTGTTGGAGAAAAACCAATACGAAGTGTTGCTAAGGCTTTAAGTTGGAGAGTGGTAGGTACTTTAGATACTCTGGTAGTTTCTTATGTGTTAACTGGCGAAATTTCAGTTGCAGCGTCTATTGCATCGGTAGATTTTTTAACAAAATTAGTATTGTACTTTTTCCATGAGCGTATTTGGAACGCTATAAAATGGGGAAAATAAACAGATAAGGTTATGTTTACAGACAATCAAATAGAAGCATTAAACAAAAACTTTGAAAAAGCAACGCCTGCTGAAATTATTCAGAAGGCTTTTGAGCTTAATAATAAAGCGGTTGTTACAACTAATTTTAGACCTTACGAAGCTGCAATTTTACATGCGGTTAGTAAAATAGAAGCTAAAATTGCTGTAGTTTGGTGTGATACAGGTTACAACACACCACAAACGTATAAGCATGCAGAACAGGTTATAAAAGATTTAAACCTAAACGTGCATTTATATGTACCAAAACAAACATCTGCTCACAGAGATGTGGTTATGGGAATACCTAGTATTGATGCACCAGAACACGCTTTGTTTACAGAGCAAGTAAAATTAGAACCTTTTAAAAGAGCTATGGAAGAACATAAGCCTAATGTATGGTTTACCAACTTACGACAAGGGCAAACAGCGTTTAGAAATAGCATTGGCATTTTTAGCTTAAGTAAAGATGGCGTTTTAAAAGTGAGTCCGTTTTACTATTGGACTGACGAAAAATTAGACACGTATCTAGAGGATAATAAGTTGCCAAACGAATTTAAATATTTCGACCCAACAAAAGCATTAGAAAATAGAGAGTGCGGTTTACACGCTTAGTCAGTATTCAGTTGACAGTTTGCAGTAAGTAGTACTGAAAAAGAAAAAAGAAAAGACATTAAAAAAATAATAAATCTTTTACTCCGCCCGAGTAAGAGTTCCTCCCTCTCGGGGAGGTTAGGAGGGGCTTTTTATTATGAAGAAAGATACATCACATATCAATTCGCTTGAAAACGAAGCGATTTACATCATGAGAGAAGTAGCAGCACAGTTTGAAAAACCTGTATTGTTATTCTCAGGAGGAAAAGATTCAATTACATTGGTAAGACTTGCGGTAAAGGCATTCTACCCTGCAAAAGTACCTTTCCCTTTAATGCATATTGATACTGGGCATAACTTTCCTGAAACGATTGAATTCAGAGACCGTTTGTGTAAAGAGTTAGGTTTAGAACTTATTGTAAGAAACGTGCAAGACTCTATTGATGCAGGTAAAGTAAAAGAAGAATCTGGGCGTTACGCTAGTAGAAACATGCTACAAACTACAACACTTTTAGATGCTTTAGAAGAATTTAAATTTGATGCAGCTATTGGCGGTGCAAGACGTGATGAAGAAAAGGCAAGGGCCAAAGAGCGTATTTTTTCAGTACGTGATGATTTTGGACAATGGGATGAAAAAAACCAAAGACCAGAATTGTTTGACATGTTAAATGGTGCTATTGATCATGGACAGAACGTACGTGTGTTTCCAATTTCAAACTGGACAGAGTTAGATGTTTGGTCTTATATAGAAAGAGAAAATATTGAAATACCTTCTATTTATTTTGCACACAAACGTAAAGTATTTTTAAGAGATGGCATGATTTGGTCTGCAGAAGATGAAGTGGTTTACAGAGATGAAAACGAAGAAGTAATAGAAGAAATGGTACGTTTTAGAACCGTTGGTGATATGAGTTGTACCGCAGCAGTATTATCAGATGCGGTGTCAATTGATAAAGTAGTAGAAGAAATTAGAGATTCTACAATTTCAGAACGTGGTGCAAGAATTGATGATAAACGCTCTGAAGCAGCCATGGAAAAACGTAAACAACAGGGGTATTTTTAAAATACAATTTTGTCATTTCCGTGAAGGCGGAAATCTTTTAAACGAATACAAATTAGGTTTAGGACCTATCATTATCATATAAAATGGAAGTATTAAAAATAGCAACAGCAGGAAGTGTAGATGATGGAAAAAGTACGTTAATAGGGCGTATTCTTTACGATACAAAATCATTAACTTCAGATAAGTTAAAGGCCATAGAAGATAAAAGTGAGCAATTAGGTTACGATTATTTAGATTTTTCTTTGGCAACCGATGGGTTGATGGCTGAAAGAGAACAAGGCATCACTATCGACGTTGCACATATTTATTTTTCAACTAAAAAGAAAAGTTACATTATTGCAGATACACCGGGCCACGTAGAGTATACTCGTAATATGGTAACAGGAGCATCAACATCACAAGCGTCTATTGTTTTAATAGATGCTAGAAAAGGCGTGATTGAGCAAACCAATCGTCATTTTTTCATCAATAATTTATTGAGAATTAAAGATGTAGTTGTTGCTATCAATAAAATGGATTTGGTAGATTATTCTGAAGAGGTTTATAATAAAATTAAAGCCGATTTTTCTGAATTGATGAAAAAGCGTGATTATCAAGATCAAAAAATTTCATTTATTCCTGTAAGTGCATTAAAAGGTGATAATGTTGTAAATAAATCTGATGCAATGCCTTGGTATAAAGGTGAAGCATTGTTAGAGCACTTAGAGCAATTAAACAAAGCCGATATTTTTAATGTAGGTACACCTCGTTTTCCTGTACAATATGTAATTCGTCCTAAAACGGAAGAGTTTCATGATTATAGAGGCTATGCTGGAAAAGTATACGGTGGCGATTTAAGTGTTGGAGATGACATTGTGGTGTTACCATCACAAACAAAATCTAAGATAAAAGACATTTATTTTTATGATGAAAAGTATGAAACGGCTTCAAGACGTTCGTCAGTTACCATTACTTTAGAAAATGATATTAATGTAAGTCGTGGCGATATGATTGTTAAAGAAAACGACTTACCAACCATAGATAAGCAGTTTACAGCCAACGTATGTTGGATGGATACAAACCAACTAACAGCTGGCGGTAAGTATGTAATACAACACGGTGTAAACAAAGTGCTAGCAAAGGTAGATCGTATCAATCATAAAATTAATCCTGATTATTCAGGAGTAGATACCGAAGCCACTGGCTTAGATATAAATGATATTGCATCAGTAACATTTAAATTAAATAAGCC
Source organism: uncultured Flavobacteriaceae bacterium (assembly GCA_937923515.1). Classification (GTDB taxonomy): domain Bacteria; phylum Bacteroidota; class Bacteroidia; order Flavobacteriales; family Flavobacteriaceae; genus Jejuia. Next base: position 7,566 of record CALDUF010000036.1, on the reverse strand, counting down.
AATTTTTTACGATCAGTTTAAAAATCACAGAACTAACGGGTCGTTTATTATCATCGATACACAGTCTAACAACACTGTTGGTGCTGGATTTATACAGTAAAAAAGCTATATTCTCGAAAAGAGGAATTAAAAAGTTATAAGAACGAAATATTGAATCATAAAATTTTTACTCCGCCCGAGTAAAATTCCTCCCTAATGCGGAGGTTAGGAGGGGCTTTTAATATGAGAAGTTTCGAAACAGAAATAGAAAATCCGATTGTCCAAAAAGACATTATTGAATTAGCTCAAAAAATTGAGTTATTCCATAACGGTAAAATAGACGAGGAAAAATTTAGAAGTCTGCGTTTAGCACGTGGTGTTTACGGTCAGCGTCAAGAAGGCGTACAAATGATTCGTATCAAAGTGCCTTACGGAAAGCTAAAGAGCAACCAATTACGCAGAATTGCTGCAGTATCAGATGAGTATTCTCGAGGGCGCTTGCATATTACTACGCGTCAAGATATTCAAATTCACTATGTGGATTTAAATAGAACGCCAGAGCTTTGGGCAGAGTTAGAAAAAGATGAAGTTACAGTTCGTGAGGCTTGTGGTAACGTGGTAAGAAACGTAACAGCTTCTGAAACTGCCGGTATTGATGTTAACGAACCTTTTGATGTATCGCCTTATGCAGATGCGTTGTATAAATTCTTTTTACGTAACGCTATCTGTCAAGAAATGGGACGTAAATTTAAAGTGTCTTTTTCTTCTACAGATGAAGATACAGGATTGTCTTATTTACATGACATCGGGTACATTGCGAAAATAAAAGACGGTGTGCGCGGATTTAAAGTGATGGTAGCTGGAGGATTAGGGTCTCAACCACGTCATGCAGATGTGTTGTTTGATTTTGTAGAGACAGATAAAATTATTCCAATAATGGAAGGTGTTTTACGTGTTTTCGACCGTTACGGTGAGCGTAAAAGTCGTGCCAAAGCGCGCATGAAATTCTTATTAAAAGATATAGGGTTAGAAGCGTTTAGAGATTTAATAGCTGAAGAGCAAAAAGCGATTGAATTTAAAAGTGTCGCTATTGATGCAGATGCTTATGTAGCGTCTACACCAGTTGAAATTACTGATACTCCAAAAGTAACAATTAAAGATCAACAAGCTTTTGAAACTTGGAAATCTACCAACCTAATTCCTCAAAAACAAGACGGTTATGTTGGTATTGGTATTAAAGTTTTATTAGGCGATTTTTATACTGATAAAGCACGTTTGTTAGCAGATTTGGTTGATACTTACGCTGCTGGAGAAGTGCGTTTAACATTACGCCAAAACATCGTTATTCCTTTTGTAAAAGAAGAATTAGTACCGTTTTTCTACACTGAATTAGAAAAATTAGGTTTTGTTGAGGCAGGTTATAATAAAGCAGTAGATATAACGGCATGTCCTGGTACAGATACATGTAACTTAGGTATTGCAAGTAGTACTGGTATTGCCGAAGAGTTAGAACGTGTTATAAAAGCAGAATATCCTCAATATTTAAAAAACGAAGATCTTGTAATTAAGATTAGCGGTTGTATGAATGCTTGCGGGCAACACAATATGGCAAATATTGGTTTTCAAGGTATGACGGTGCGTACGCCAGATAAATTGGTAGCACCAGCATTACAAGTGTTGCTTGGTGGTGGTAACCAAGGTGATGGTAACGCAACATTTGCTGATAAAGTGGTAAAAGTACCAAGTAAAAGAGGTCCAGAAGCTTTACGTAGAATTTTAAATGATTTTGAGGCGAATGCTAACGGCAAGCAATTTGTAGAATACTACCAAGAAAAAGGTGAAAAGTATTTTTACGATTTCTTAAATGATTTACAAGATGCTACAAATTTAACGCAAGCCGATTTTATCGATTGGGGCGAAGAAGAAAAGTACGTTAAAGAAATTGGAATTGGAGAATGTGCCGGTGTAGTTATCGATTTAATTGCAACGTTATTTTTTGAAAGTGAAGAAAAAATTGATAATGCAAAGCAATCTTTTGAAAACGGTGTATATTCTGGAGCTATTTACTTAGCATACCAATCTTTAGTGAATTCTGCAAAAGCATTATTGTTAGCAGAAAATAAGAAGACCAACACGCATGCAGGAATTATAAAAGACTTTGACGAGTTATTTATTACTAGTGGTAAAATAGATTTAGGGACGTCTTTTTCAGAATTGATATACCAAATTAATAAATTTGCACCAACTGAGGATTTTGCTTCAAAATACATTGAAAACGCAAATCAGTTTCTAGCTAAAGTTAGAGCGTTTAGAGAAGCGCAACAAGCACTGGAACAAAAAGCGGTTTAAAAAATAAAAATGAGTACAGTAACCCCAAAATTAACGGTTGTAGGTGCAGGTCCTGGAGACGAAGATTTAATAACGCTTAAGGCAATAAAGGCTATTGAATCTGCTAATGTTATTCTGTATGATGCACTTATAAACGAATCTTTATTAAAATATGCTTCCGAAGATGCGGAACTTATTTTTGTGGGGAAACGCAGGGGCTGTTATGCTTTTCAACAAGAACAGATTAATGATTTAATCGTCTCTAAAGCTAAAGAAAAAGGGCATGTAGTGCGATTAAAAGGTGGCGATCCATTTATTTTTGGTCGTGGTGCTGAGGAAATTGATTATGTACAACAGTTTGGTTTACAAACATTTATGGTGCCTGGTATTTCATCATCTATGGCAGTACCCGCATATCAAGGTATTCCGTTAACAAAACGTGGTGCATCAGAGAGTTTTTGGGTAATTACAGGTACAACTAAAAAGCATCAATTATCAGGAGATGTGGCTTTAGCTGCAAAATCTACAGCTACGGTTGTAATCTTAATGGGTATGAGTAAGCTGTCTGAAATCGTTGCTATTTTTTCAAGAGAAAATAAACAAGATACCGCAATAGCTGTTATTCAAAATGGTACAAGGGCTAATGAAAACGTAGGCATTGGAACCATTAATACAATTGAAAAGATAGTAGAAGCGCAGCAACTAGCAAACCCAGCAATTATAATTATTGGTGACGTTGTAAAAGAAAGAGCAACTTTAAGCGCAATTTATAATGAAGTAAATCAAGGATAAATTATGGAACGTAATAATTTATATCCAATTTTTTTGAAAGCTAAAAGCTTAAATGTTTTGATTGTTGGTGGTGGTAATGTTGCAGAAGAAAAACTAACGTTCTTATTAAAATCGAGTCCAGATGCGCATGTCACTATGGTGTCGCCTATGTTTCGTGAAGGAACAATAGCTTTAGCTAAAAAAGGCTGTGTAACGCTAGTTGATGATGTGTATCATAAAAAATATTTACAAGGAAAGCATATGGTTGTAGCTACGACAGATATACCCGATGTAAATGTACAGGTTTGGAAAGATTGTCGTGCAGAAGCTAAACTGGTAAATGTTGCTGATAACCCACCATACTGCGATTTTTATATGGGTGGTATTGTAACGAAAGGTAATGTAAAAGTAGCCATTAGTACCAACGGAAAATCGCCAACAACAGCAAAACGTTTGCGACAGTTTTTCGAGGATGTTATTCCAGAGAATGTGGACGATTTGGTAAAGAATTTAAACGAGTACAGAAAAACAATAAAAGGTGATTTTGAAGAAAAAGTGGAAACACTAAACGAATTCACTAAAGGATTAATAGAGAAAAAGTAAAAATAGATTAAAGATCTAGTAGGTTTTCAAAACCTGTGAAGTCTAAAAAATAAAAAAATGATAAAGACAGATATAATCATTATCGGTGCAGGTCCAACAGGATTGTTTACAGTTTTTGAAGCAGGATTATTAAAATTAAAGTGTCATTTAATTGACGCATTGCCACAACCAGGTGGACAATGTTCAGAATTATATCCAAAAAAACCTATTTACGATATTCCTGGTTTTCCAGAAATTTTAGCAGGCGATTTAACAGATAATTTGTTAGAGCAAGGAAAACAATTTGAGCCTGGGTTTACTCTTGGAGAACGTGCTGAAACTGTTGAAAAACAAGAGGATGGTACGTTTATAGTTACGACCAACAAAGGTACGCAACACCAAGCGCCAGTGGTAGCTATAGCTAGTGGTTTAGGGAGTTTTGAACCAAGAAAACCACAACTTGAAAACTTGGCTAAGTACGAGGATAAAGGTGTGGAATACATGATTAAAGAGCCAGAAATGTACCGCGATAAAGACGTGGTTATTGCTGGTGGCGGAGATTCTGCTTTAGATTGGAGTATCTTTTTAGCTGATGTTGCAAAAAGCGTAACATTAATACACAGACGTAATGAGTTTAGAGGGCATTTAGATTCTGTAGAAAAAGTTCAAGAATTAAAAAATCAAGGTAAAATTACGTTGATAACCCCTGCTGAGGTTACTGATATTTTAGGTGATGGCAAGGTTGAAGCTATAGAGATTACCAAAAAGGATGAAGCACCAATGCAATTAAAAACCGATCATTTTATTCCATTATTTGGGCTGTCGCCTAAATTAGGACCTATTGCGAATTGGGGCTTAGAGATTGAAAAAAATGCGATAAAAGTAAATAATGCGTTAGATTATCAAACTAATATTCCTGGTATTTTCGCCATTGGCGATGGTAATTATTACCCTGGGAAATTGAAATTGATATTGTGTGGTTTTCATGAAGCAACCATAATGTGTCAAGCGGCATATCAAATCATTAATCCGGGAAAGAAGTTTGTGTTAAAGTACACAACGGTAAGTGGCGTTAATGGTTTTGATGGTACAAGAAAAGAAGCACCAAAAGCGGTTGTTCAAGCTATAAATTAAAGTTTTGGCTTTTATTATAAAACTATCCCGCGTGTTTCTTTTAAAAACCGCGGGATTTATTATATAGTAAAACCAAATTATTCAGGTATTAGTTTTATTTTTATCAACTTAAAATTGAAACGATAAAACCAACATATTCAAAATACTAATTGTTCTAATAACTATAATTATTTTTGATGTTGAAGGTGGCATACAACCATAACAGTGAATACATATTATCCATGAAAAGCTATAATGTTTGCTTAAAAGATACGGTTAATACCTTTACCAAACGTCTCTTCTATTCGTTGTTCGATTGTGAACAAGAAAAAGAACACCAAACGTATTTGGGTGATACGTTTTTAAAAATACTTTCTGCTTTAGAGATTGAAAACGGAGAAGCAATTTGGAAAAGTTTTAAAGCAGAACTTCCAGAAATAAGAAAAAAATTAGATTTAGATGCTATTGCTTTTGAACAAAATGACCCAGCGTCACATTGTTTACAAGAAATTTATTTAGCATATCCTGGGTTTCACGCCATTTCTATTTACCGTTTAAGTCATGCGCTTTACAAAAGAGATGTTTATATTCTACCAAGGATGATGAGTGAACATATTCATGGTATTACGGGTATAGATATTCATCCAGGAGCCACTATTGGCGAGTCGTTTTATATCGATCATGGTACTGGAATTGTAATTGGAGAAACTTCTATTATTGGTAAAAACGTTAAGATTTATCAAGGGGTAACTTTAGGTGGTATTTCTATATCCAAAAGTATGGCGTCTATAAAACGGCATCCAACCATACAAGATAATGTGTGTATTTATGCAAATGCTACAGTTTTAGGAGGAGACATCGTTATTGGTGCAAATAGCACTATTGGTGCCAATGTTTGGATAACTGAGTCGGTTCCAGAAAATTCCTTAGTAACCTATCAAACTGAAATTAAAATAAGACCAAAGAAGCATGGAATTTGAGAATAGTATTATTGGCCAGATTGGAAATACACCATTAGTTGAGGTAACACACCTTTTAAAGAAAGATGGTGTGCGTTTGTTCTTAAAATTAGAAGGCAATAACCCTGGCGGAAGTGTAAAAGACAGACCCGCTTTTAATATGATTAATGAAGCTTTAAAGCGCGGTGATATTAAAAAAGGAGGCACTCTTGTTGAAGCAACAAGCGGAAATACAGGCATTGCTTTGGCGTTTATTTCAAAGCTTTTAGGTTTGAATATGGTGTTGATAATGCCTGAGAATTCTACTGAGGAGCGTGTAAAAACCATGCGTGCTTATGGCGCTGAGGTTATTTTAACACCTGCAAATGTAGGTATCGAAGGTTCTAGAGATGTAGCCTTTAAGTTAAGAGATGAAAAAGGCTATACGCTTTTAAATCAGTTTGAAAACGATGACAACTGGAAAGCGCATTATAAAACTACAGGTCCTGAGATTTGGAGAGATACCAAAGGTAAGATTACACATTTTGTAGCAACAATGGGAACTACAGGAACCATTATGGGCACCTCTCGATTTTTAAAAGAACAAAATCCAGATATTCAAATTGTGGGTGCGCAACCTGCTGATGGTGCAAGAATTCCGGGGATTAGAAAATGGTCGCCAGATTATGTACCTAAGTTTTTCGAGCGCTCAAGAGTAGATACAGTAATAGATGTGTCAGAAGAAGATGCGAAATCAACTACTATGAAACTAGCTAAAGAAGAGGGTGTTTTTGCAGGCATGAGTAGTGGCGGATCGATGTATTGTGCATTGAAAACCGCGGCATCAATTGATAAAGGTGTAATCGTTGCAATTATTTGTGATAGAGGCGATAGGTATTTATCCTCAACCTTATTTGAATAAAAGAATAATTATAGACCTGCCAGGTTTTAAAAACCTGACAGGTCTGTGAATGCTATAAGATATGTCGGATATATACAAAGCTTTACAAGAGCGAATTTTAGTTTTAGACGGTGCCATGGGTACCATGCTACAAGCATACAAATTTACTGAGGAAGATTTTAGAGGCGAACGCTTTAAAGACTATCCAACACCACTACAGGGTAATAACGATTTGTTGTCGCTCACCCAACCAGAAGCTATTAAAACCATTCATGGTAAGTATTTTGAGGTTGGCGCAGATATTGTGGAAACCAATACCTTTTCGGGAACAACAATTGCTATGGCCGATTACCAAATGGAAGATTTGGTATACGAGTTAAATTGCGAGTCGGCTAAAATAGCTAGAGAAGTTGCTGATGAATTTACAGCTAAAGAACCACACAAACCGCGTTTTGTTGCAGGTTCTATTGGGCCAACAAACCGTACAGCGAGCATGTCGCCCGATGTAAACGATCCTGGATATCGTGCCGTAACTTTTGATGAATTACGTATTGCATACAAGCAGCAAATTGAAGCATTAGTAGATGGTGGTGTAGATTTACTACTGGTTGAAACCGTGTTTGATACGTTAAATGCTAAAGCCGCTTTGTTTGCTATTGAAGAAGTGAAGGCAGAACGTAATATGGATATTCCTATCATGTTAAGTGGTACGATTACAGATGCCTCTGGAAGAACCTTATCCGGACAAACAGCCGAGGCTTTTTTAATTTCGGTATCGCATGTGCCATTGTTGTCCGTTGGGTTTAATTGTGCTTTAGGCGCAAATTTATTACAACCGCATTTAGAGGCGATTGCTAATAAAACAGACTTTGCTATTTCTGCACATCCAAACGCTGGTTTACCAAATGCTTTTGGAGAATACGATGAAACGCCAGAAGAAATGGGTGCACAAAT
>CALDUF010000035.1 GCA_937923515.1 uncultured Flavobacteriaceae bacterium | reverse complement strand
TATATTGTAAAGCGCGACACCATTAGAAATGGCGATACATTTGGCGTAATTTTAGAGCGTAATCATGTGGGTTATCCTAAAATCTTTAATATAGCTAATAAAGCAAAAGATACGTTTGATATTAGAAGAAGTTTACAAGTTGGTAAACCCTACACGCTTTTATGCGCTAAAGATTCTTTAGAAACAGCTACGTGCTTTATTTATCAACCAAATTTAGAAGATTACGTGGTAATTAATTTCAAAGATTCTATACAGGCTTATAGAAGCAAAAAGCCTATTAAATACATCGAAAAAATAGCTACGGGCGTAATTGAGGATAATATTTCTTTAACGCTAGAGAAGCAAGGGTTAAGTCCGCGTTTAGCCTATAAAATGGCAGACGAAATTTATGCATGGACTATAGATTTTAGAAGATTACAAAAAGGCGATAGATTTAAAGTAATATATACAGATAAGTATATTAACGATACCATATACACAGGCGTAGACCGCATTAAAGCTGCTTATTTTGAGCATAATACTGAGCCATTTTATGCTTTTGAATACATGACCGATTCTACAAAAGGTATTGTAGATTATTTTAACGATGAAGCAAAAAATTTAAGACGTGCCTTTCTAAAAGCTCCTGTAAAATTTAGCAGAATTTCGTCGCGGTACAATCTAAGAAGGCGCATTGCAGTGTATGGTTACAAAGTAAGGCCACATAAAGGTACCGATTTTGCGGCACCAATTGGCACACCTATTATGGCAACTGCCAATGGTACTGTAACAAAGTCTGAACGACGCGGTGGAAACGGTAACTATGTAAAAATTAGGCATAATGCTACTTACGAAACACAGTATTTACATATGCGAAAGCGAAAAGTAAAAGTGGGACAGTTTGTAAAACAAGGCGATGTAATAGGTTGGGTAGGAATGACAGGTAGTACTGGCGGCCCACACGTGTGTTATCGGTTTTGGAAAAATGGCAGACAAGTAGATCCGTTTAAGCAAAAGTTACCTGAGGCTAAGCCTATTTCAGACTCACTAAAAACACATTACTTGGAGTTTATAAAACCTATTAAGTATAAATTAGACAATATTAATTTTAAACCGCAAATTACAGAAGAAGTACCAGAAACTGTAATTTACCAATCCAATTCATAAATATGGCATTACCAAACGTAAATCCTACCACAACAGCATCATGGAAAAAGTTGATGCATCATTTTACTGATGCGCAACATCTAAAAATGAAAGATTTATTTGCTGAAGATACTGCGAGAGCAGATAAATTTACTATTAATTGGGATGATTTTTATGTGGATTTTTCTAAAAATAGAATTACTGAAGAAACCTTTAAATATCTATTACAATTAGCAGATGAGGTAAAGCTAAAAGAAGCAATTGAAAGTCAGTTTTCAGGAGAAAAAATAAATAAAACGGAAGGAAGAGCAGTATTACACACCGCGTTAAGAGCACCAGAAACAGCTACGGTTATAGTTGATGGGGCAAACGTAATTCCTGAAGTATATAAAGTTAAGCGTAAAATAGAAACGTTTACCAATCAGGTGGTAAACGGTGATAGAAAAGGATACACAGGAAAAACCTTTACACATGTAGTTAATATAGGAATTGGAGGTTCAGACCTTGGGCCAGCTATGGTTGTTGATGCGCTTCAATTTTACAAAAACCATTTAACTACTCTTTTTGTAAGTAATGTAGATGGCGATCATGTAAATGAGGTCATTAAAAAATTAAACCCTGAAACAACACTTTTTGTTATTGTTTCAAAAACATTTACTACACAAGAAACTATTTCAAATGCCAATACTATAAAATCTTGGTTTTTAGAATCCGCAAGCGAAAACGATATTGCTAAACACTTTGTAGCGGTATCTACTAATTTAGATGCTGTTAAAAGTTTTGGTGTTGATGCTAATAATGTATTCCCAATGTGGGATTGGGTTGGTGGCCGTTTCTCATTATGGAGCGCAGTAGGTTTATCAATAAGTTTAGCTTTAGGCTACAGTAATTATGCGAGTTTATTAGAAGGCGCACACAAAATGGATGTTCATTTTAAAACCGCAGATTTTGATAAAAATATTCCTGTAGTTTTAGGGTTGATAAGTATATGGTATAATAACTTCTTTAAGGCAGAAAGTGAAGCTGTTATCCCGTACTCTCAATATTTAAATCAGTTTGCAACCTACCTGCAACAAGGTATTATGGAGAGTAATGGAAAAAGTGTAGATAGAAATGGTGATGCTATAGATTATGAAACAGGAACCTTAATTTGGGGAGAGCCTGGAACCAATTCTCAACATGCATTTTTCCAATTGATACATCAAGGTACAAAACTAATTCCTGCAGATTTTATTGGGTTTGTAAAGTCGCTTCATGGTAACCAAGATCATCAAGATAAATTAATATCTAATTATTTAGCGCAAACCGAAGCGTTGCTTAACGGTAAAACCAAAGCAGAAGTAATTGAAGAAGGTACTTTAGATACTATCGTGCCATTTAAAGTGTTTGAAGGTAACAAGCCTACAAATACTATTTTTATAAACAAGTTAACACCAGAAAGTTTAGGGAAACTTATAGCCATGTATGAACATAAAATATACGTACAGGGTATAATTTGGAATATATTTAGTTACGATCAATTTGGTGTAGAATTAGGAAAGCAATTGGCAAGTAAAATCTTAAAAGAATTTAGTGGAGAAGCCAAAAATCAACATGATAATTCTACTTCCAACCTGTTAAAATATTATAAGCAAAACTCTTAAAACCTTATAGAATTCTTATCAAAAGCATCAATATCATCGATATTGATGCTTTTTTGTTAATAAATACTGTTAAATAACTTAACATTTCGTTAATACTACTCTTATAATTATCAGTATTTTTGCACTGACTAATTTCAAATTATTAAATAATTTTTCAAAAATTATGAAAAAAACTACTAATTTACTATTTATGGTAACAGTTTTGCTTTTTAGCACTGTTGCCATGGCTCAAAGTACTATAACAGGTACTATTGTGGAAGCAGGTTCTAATTTGCCACTTCCAGGTGCTAATGTTATTGAAAAAGGCACTTCAAACGGAGTTACTACAGATTTTGATGGTAATTTTTCTATTACTACAGAACAAAGCTCTGGTGAAATTGTAATTACCTACATTGGTTATAATCCCGTTACTATTCCATTTTCTGGAAACGCTGCTTTAGGTAATGTTGATATGAAATCGAGCCAAGTGGGTCTTGAGGAAATTCAAATTATTGCTTCTGTAGCTGTAGATAGAAAAACGCCTGTTGCGGTGTCTACAGTTAAGGCTGCAGATATTGAACTTAAATTAGGGTCTCAAGAATTCCCTGAAATATTAAAATCAACACCTGGTGTTTATGTTACTAAAGCAGGTGGTGGATTTGGTGATGGACAAATCAGATTAAGAGGTTTTGGTTCTGTGAATGTTGCGGTAATGATTAACGGTATTCCAATAAATGATATGGAGAATGGCCGAGTGTTCTGGTCTAACTGGGCTGGTCTTGGTGATGTAACCAGTCAAATGCAAGTTCAAAGAGGATTGGGTGCTGCGAAAATAGCAGTACCATCAATTGGAGGTACTATTAATATTGTCACTAAAACTACCGATGTTGAAGAAGGTGGTAATGTAATAACATCTGTTGGTAACGATGGTTATTTAAAATACGGGTTAACATATTCAACAGGTTTGATGGATAACGGTTTTGCAGCAACAGTTTCTGCAGCTAGAACAACAGGAAATGGTTATGTTGATGGTACCGAATTTTCGGGAGTATCTTATTTTGTGAATATTTCGAAAGAATTTAACGACCAGCATAAATTAGCCTTTTCTGCTTTTGGTGCTAAACAACAGCACGGACAAAGACAGAATAGACAGTTAATTGAAACTTATAGAAATAGTGAAAGAGGAAGAAAGTTTAATGCAGATTGGGGTTATTATAATGGGCAGCTAACTTTCCAGGAAGATAACTTTTACCATAAACCACAAATATCATTAAACCATTATTGGAATTTAAATGATAATACATCTATTAATTCTTCGGCATATGTATCATTTGGTACTGGAGGTGGCGGCGGTATTAGAGGTGTTAATAAGTTTACTTTTAATGCTGATGGTACTAGTGAATACAGAGACGGACTTTTCGGGCCTATAAACTTTGACAGAATAGCAGAAGAAAATGAAGAGAGAGGCGCCTTAGGTTCTGAAACTATTTTGAGAGCCTCTCGTAATGATCATAATTGGTACGGTTTATTATCAAATTTAAAAACCAATTTAAATGACGATATGGTGTTGCAAGTTGGTTTAGATTTTAGATCCTACAAAGGAATACATTTTCAAGAAATCACTAATTTGTTAGGAGGACAATATTTTTTAGATAATAATAATTTAAACAACCCTAATAATCCAGCGCGAGTAGGTGATAAGATAAATTTTGATAACGATGGCCATGTAGGTTGGATTGGAGCTTTTGGTCAGTTAGAATATGACGTTACAGAAAACTTCAATACGTTTGTAGCGGTTGCAGCTTCAAATACATCTTACAAGAGAGTTGATCGTTTCAATTACCTAGATTCTGATCCAATACAAGAAACAGATCGTTTCAGCTTTTTAGGAGGAAGTATTAAAGGTGGTGGAAACTATAGAATTGATGGGAATCATAACGTATTTGCTAATATTGGTTATTTTGAAAGAGCAGCAGATTTTGATGCTGTATTCTTAAACTTTAGTAACGATAATATTAATGAAGATGCACCTAATCAAAAAATTACAAGTTTTGAGTTAGGTTATGGTTATAGAAGTGATAAACTAGCTGCCAATGTTAACCTGTACAGAACTATGTGGAATGATAGAACAGAGATTGCAACATTTCAACAGCCTGATGGTACAAGAGCCTCTGCAAATATTTTAGGTGTTAACGCTATACATCAGGGAGTAGAGCTTGATTTTGTTTATAAAGCTACAGACCGATTAGATATTAATGGAATGGCTTCCATTGGAGATTGGAGATGGGCAAGCAATGTTACAGATGTTCAGGTATTCAACGAAGAACAAGAATTGGTAGATACCGTAAATCTTTTTATAAAAGATGTTCACGTTTCTGATGCAGCACAAACTACCTTTGGTTTGGGCCTAAACTATAAATTTGGTTTTGATACCAGACTTATAGTTGATTATGTGTACAATGCAGACATTTATGCAGATTTTGATCCTAGTGATAGAAATGAGCCAGGACCTGATGCATGGAAAATGCCTTCATTTGGATTGTTTGATGTGGCAATGACTCATGGTTTCGATTTTGGACCTTTCGATGCATCATTAACAGCTAGAATGAATAACGTATTTGATACTGAGTTTATTCCTGATGCTCAAGACGGTGCAGGCTCTACGGCTGAAACTGCTTTAGTATGGCTTGGATTTGGTAGAACCTTTAGTATTGGTGCAAAACTTAATTTTTAAAAAACTTTGAAAATGAAAAACATAATTTATTTATTAACGATAGCCATGGCCATTACATTTGTAGGATGTAATCCATTGGAAGATTTATATGATGATATAGACGCCAGAGATACTCCAGGTGTAGATTTTATTCAAGCTGATGAGCAATACACTTTTGTTACAGAAGATTATGAATTGTATGAAGACGAATTAGAAGGTGAAGAATTTTTTATGTCTCAAGACCAAGCAGACTTGTTGATTCCAGATTTCTTAGCCGAGACATTTCCTGTATGGGGAGAAGGCTCTCTGGTAAATGTTACTTATAATTTATTTGATGAAACTGTTCCTGTAACTATGGTAACTTCAGAAACATTATCTAATATAAATGATATAGATGGGTTTTTATCAAGTAATATGGAAGCAGCTGTTGATGGTACTTTTGTTGCCTTAACATACAATGCAGAAGTTTTAGCATACACACTTTCTGATAATGATTTTGAAACTATAGAAGATGCCTTAGGTTCTAAATATCCTGAAGCAACAAGTAGTGCTGCTAGATTTGGAAACTTTGAGAGAAGATCGAGCAGAGACTCGTTTTGGTCTGACGATATGATTGTAGAGGCAATTACAGTTTTATTGGCTGATGATTTTAACACAGGTCAAGTAGTTGCTGTATCTTTTGCGATTTTTGATGGAAGTCCAGGGTCTGAATCATTCACAGTACAGCACAACGGATTCAACTTTTTAAAATTAGATGTTGATGCTAGTGGTGCAGATGCTATAGAATATACTTTAACAGGAGAAGATTATAATACCATTGCAACTGGCCTTATGGATGTATATCCAAATCCAGCAGAAAACTTAGGAAGATTTGGTAGCTTTGATACAAGAGTTGGTTCAAGTGATAATGCTTGGTCAGACGAAATGATAATAGAAGGTCTTAATCTTGTATTACCTACTGCCATGGAAGGCGATGTTTATGTGGTGTCTTATGAAATATTTAATGGTTCGAGAGGTACTGATACCATTACTTTATTATTTACAGGTGGCGCATATATTGAGAATGCCACAGTTGTAGAAGTAACTGCTGTAGTAGCTAAGAATGATGGTGATTGGGAGTTTCCTTATACATTTACAAGAGCTAACTTTGATACTTTTGGATTTAGATTTCCAAACTTTAGTAGTAGTAACGTCTTTATCTTAGATATTTTCTTGGAAGATTTATTTCCATTTGCACAAGCTGGTGATGTAGCTACGGTACAATATGATTTCTTTGCAGGAGGCACATCTACAAAATACGGTAAAAGTGTATTTGATGGCAATAAATGGAATCTAACTCCTGATGTTATTGAAACTGCTTTCCAATATGGTTTTGAAGATGGCGTATGGCTTCCAGACAATACTATCAATTATATGCTAACAGATTCAGATATTACTTTAATATCAAATGCGTTTATTGATATTTATCCTGGACCTGCAGACAATGTTGGCTTTTTCGGTAGTTTTGATAGACGTTCTGGAAGTTCTAACTTTTGGAATGATGATATGTTATTAGAAGCATTTAATGTTCTATTAGATGCAAGAGATCCAGGAGCAGAAGAAGGGCAAAAATATGCTTTAACGTATATTGTGTTTACGGGGTCTACTGGTAATGAAACCCAAAGTGTTATAAAAACTAACGGTGTTTGGGTATACCAATAATCGTTAAATGTTTTAACAAAAACCTCTTACAGCATGTAAGAGGTTTTTTTATCATTAAATGAAATTTAAGCTATGAAAATTTTTAAGTATTTAGTGTTAATTGTGTTAGTTTTTGGATGTAGCGGTAGTGAAGACAACCCAGTTGCAGAACCACCTGTAGCAGCAAATGATACAGCTGTAACTATAGAAAATACAGCTGTAACAATAGATGTATTAAACAACGATACACTTAGAAATGGTGCTACTTTAAATGATTTTGATAATCAATCTATTAATAATGGAGGGATTAGAGAAGTATCAAACAAACTTATATATACACCAGCAGATAATTTTATAGGAACAGATACATTTACTTATACTATTTGTGATGCTTTTAGTAATCCTAATTGTGCTACGGCAACAGTTACTGTAACAATAACAGATACAGGTAATCCCGTTGCTGAAGACGACATGTTTGATGTTATTGAGAATACCGCCAATACTATTGATTTTTTAAGTAATGATATGTTGTTGGATGGCGCAACCCTATTTTCTATAGATTCTGCTTCTAGCATTGGTACAATCATTTTGAATAATGATAGCACGGTAACATACACCGCTTTAAATGGTTTTTCAGGTACAGATACTTTTACCTATACAATTTGTGATTCAGATACGCCAGCATCATGCGCAACAGCAACAGTAATTATAAATGTTACAGATGAAGGCAATCCTTTAGCTGTAGAAGATACAATTACAGTTTCAAAAAATTCAACAACATCAATAAATACTATTTTAAACAACGATACATTAGTAGATGATGCGGTAATAGCTTCTATAGATGATACATTAACAAATGGAACGTTAATTTTAAATCCCGACGGGACGCTTACCTATCAACCTACCACGGATTTTGAAGGGCAAGATACATTTATATATACCTTATGTGATGACGATATGCCAACTAATACTTGCTCAACAGCAATGGTTACTGTGCTTGTTGTTGCGCCAGTAAATTTCAATATCCCTAATGAGTTACAGCAGTATTACCAAGATGTGGTATTTTCTGAAAATACAAGCTTAACGTTCGATGAAATAGAAACATTAACCAAAACAAAGCATACTACAATACTAACTTACACACAGCGTCATAATTTTTTATACGATGCAGATGAAGACCAAAGTAATACAGCCAATGTAGTTTTAATGTATACAGGAGAGAGCAGAGACGAAAGAGAATGGACCTCAGGCTCAAACTCGCACACCCCTCAAACATTTAATACAGAACACGTATATCCTCAATCGTTACTAGCAGAGCGTAATGAAGGTGAGGCATTTTCAGATTTACACCATTTAAGATCTTGTGATGCCAATGTAAATAGTGATAGATCAAATTTCGCTTTTACAGATGGTACGGGTGATAACACGCTAGTTAATGGTAATAGATGGTATCCTGGTGATGAATGGAAAGGCGATGTGGCTAGAATGATTATGTATTTAAATGTAAGATATGGAGAAACATTTACCAAAGTAGGAAATATAGAATTATTCTTAAAATGGAATAGAGAAGACCCTGTGTCAGCATTCGAAGACCAAAGAAACACTGTTATTTTTTCTGCTCAAGGTAATAGAAATCCATTTATTGACAACCCGTTTATAGCGACGCTAATTTGGGGTGGGGATGCCGCAGAAAATAGATGGGAATAGCTGCGTTGTACCTTGTAGTTTTTATGGTTGAAATTTGATGTTTTCTTTTTTTAGTATTCTTAAGAAAGAAAAGTCAAATTTTGATACCACTTTTTATAATTTAGATACCATAATACCGTTTTGGTTTTTAGCCAAAATAACTGCTACTCCTTTTCTCCAAAATAATACCTTACTCTATTTGGTAATCAAATATATAATCGTAAATTTGCAAACTCTTTTTGAGAGAGGAATGTTTAATCAGAAAAATAAATTAGTGTGGACACATTAAGCTACAAAACGATTTCAGCGAACAAAGCTACTGTAAATAAACAGTGGGTTGTTGTTGATGCTGAAAATCAAACGCTTGGTCGTTTAGCATCTAAAGTTGCAAAACTTTTAAGAGGTAAACACAAGCCAAACTTCACACCACACGTTGATTGCGGCGATAACGTAATTGTTATTAATGCAGAAAAAATCAACTTATCTGGGAACAAGTGGAACGATAAGACATACATTCGTCACACAGGTTACCCAGGAGGTCAAAGAAGTTTAACTGCTACCGAGTTGTTTGGAAAAGATCCTGCTCGTATAGTAGAAAAATCAGTTAAAGGAATGCTGCCTAAAAACAAATTAGGTTCAGCTTTATTCCGTAACCTAACGGTTGTTGTTGGTTCAGAGCACAAACACGACGCTCAAAAACCAAAAGCAATCAATTTAAATGAATTCAAATAAATGGATGTAATTCACAAAATCGGCCGTAGAAAGACGGCTGTTGCTCGTGCCTATGTTTCTAAAGGAAAAGGAAACATTACGATTAATAAAAAAGGCTTAACCGATTACTTTACTACAGGTACCTTACAGTACAAAGTAAAGCAACCTTTGGTTTTGACTAACAATGACGGCAACTTTGATATTACAGTAAATGTATATGGCGGTGGTATCACTGGTCAAGCAGAAGCTGTACGTTTAGCATTATCTCGCGCAATGTGCGAAGTTGATGCTGAAAACAGAGGTATCCTAAAGCCAGAAGGTTTATTAACCAGAGATCCAAGAATGGTAGAGCGTAAAAAATTCGGTCAGAAGAAAGCGCGTAAGAAATTCCAATTCTCTAAACGTTAATAATATCCTCAACTTGATTGAAGGTATCTTCAAGAGTTTTCAATCAAGTTGAAATATTTAAATCAAAAGTTTCTGAAATACTTTCAGAAGCAATTAAAAACCAGTTATTGTTGTCTATTTCGCATAGGCGAAAAGATTTAGTTTAGCATCTAAATGATTAAGGCGAATTGAAAAAGGACCACTTAATCATTGCTAATTCAACAGAACGTAAACTATTACAAAATGGCAGTAGAAGTAAAAGAACTACTAGAAGCAGGTGTACACTTCGGTCACCTTACACGTAAGTGGGATCCAAATATGGCTCCTTATGTTTATATGGAGCGTAACGGTATCCATATTATCAACCTTTACAAAACAGCAGCTAAAATTGATGAAGCTGGAGCAGCATTAGCAAAAATTGCAGCATCAGGTCGTAAAATTTTATTTGTTGCTACAAAAAAACAAGCAAAAGATATTGTTGCTGAAAAAGCAGGAGGTATCAACATGCCTTATATTACTGAAAGATGGCCAGGTGGTATGTTAACCAACTTTGTTACTATTAGAAAAGCTGTTAAAAAAATGGCGTCTATTGATAGAATGAAGAAAGATGGTACATTCATGACACTATCTAAAAAAGAGCGTTTACAAGTAGACCGTTTAAGAGCTAAACTAGAAAAGAACTTAGGTTCTATTAGCGACATGACACGTTTACCAGGTGCTTTATTTGTTGTAGATATTAAGCGTGAGCATATTGCGATTAAAGAAGCACAAAAATTAAACATTCCAATTTTTGCAATGGTAGATACAAATTCAGATCCACGTCAAGTAGATTATGTAATACCAGCAAATGATGATGCTTCTAAATCTATAAACAAAATCTTAACGCACGTTACTGATGCAGTAGCAGGAGGTTTAGCAGAACGTAAAGCAGAAAAAGAAGCTGCAACAGCTGAGAAAGATGCGCCTAAAGCTGAAGCTAAAAAAGCGCCAGTAGCAGTTGCTGAAGAAGAGGAATAAATAACACGATTAAAACATAATTAAGTCGTTTGATGTTATAAAGTTTTCCTGATGTGTTTTACATCAGGATTTCCTTTTAAATGTCATTTACCCTAAGGCGGGAATCTAAATTTTAGATTAGTAAACGACTTTTTTCAATTTCAAAATATATTTAAGTTATGGTAAAAGTAACAGCCCAAGAGGTAAATAAATTAAGACAAGCTACTGGTGCAGGTATGATGGACTGCAAGAAAGCTTTAGTTGAAGCTGAAGGTGATTTTGATAACGCTATCGAAATCCTTCGTAAAAAAGGACAAAAAGTTGCAGCTAAAAGAGCCGATAGAGAATCTAGCGAAGGTGCTGCTGTAGCAAAAGTAAATGCCAATAATACTGTTGGTGTTGCTATTGTTTTAGGTTGTGAAACGGACTTTGTTGGTAAAAACGAAAACTTTTTAGCATTAGCTAGCCAATTAGGAGATATAGCTTTAACAACATCTTCTAAAGAAGAATTTTTAGCTGCTGATTTTGATGGTATGACAGTTGCTGAAAAATTAGTTGAACAAACTGGTGTAATTGGTGAGAAATTAGACATAAACGCTTTTGAAAAAATAGAAGCAGCTTATGTTGGTTCTTACGTACACATTAATAAAATTGCTGCTATTGTTGGTTTTTCTAGTGTAGTAGATAATATTGAAACACTTGGTAAAGATGTTGCAATGCAAATTGCTTCTATGGGTGCAACTACATTATCTTACAAAGATTTTGATCCTGCTTTTATCGCTTCAGAAACTGAGGCTAGAATTGCAGTAATTGAAAAAGAAAATATTGAACTAGGGCGTTTAGGTAAAACACTTAAAAACGTACCTCAATTTATTTCTCAAGCGCAATTAACACCTGAAGTTATTGCTGCTGCTGAAGAAGCTGCCAAAGCAGAATTGAAAGCTGAAGGTAAGCCAGAGCAAATATGGGATAGAATTTTACCTGGTAAAATGCAACGTTTTATTTCTGATAACACAACTTTAGATCAAGAGCAGTGTTTATTAAATCAGAATTTCATTAAAGATGAAAAGCAAACGGTTGAAGCTTACGTATCGTCTTATGGTGACGTTGCAATTACAAGTTTTAAACGTGTAACTTTAGGATAATTCCTAAGTATCATATAATCTAGACTAACCTAAAGTTGTCTAGAATTAAATTATAAAATCTCTGAATGGACTTTAAGTCTATTCAGAGATTTTTTTTATTAATGGATGTATAAATCAATTTAATTTCAGGAATTAGTTTTTGGTTTAATTTTAAGGTTGTTTCTATAATACACTTGTATAAAACTTTGTAATTTTACAATATGAAAGCTATAAGTATAAAAGAAAAATTATCTAAGTTTAGTAAAAATTGGCATCCACATCACATCGCAACTGTGGATAATATGCAAGTTATTTTAGCCAAATTAAAAGGTGAATTTGTATGGCATAGTCATGATGACGAAGACGAACTTTTTCAAGTTATTAAAGGCACATTACACATGCAATTTAGAGACCGAACTGAGGTTGTTAAAGCAGGAGAGCTAATTGTAGTGCCAAAAGGTGTTGAGCATAACCCGTGTACAAAAAATGATGAAGAAGTACACGTATTGTTGTTTGAAAAACTAAATACAGCACACACAGGTAATGTAACACACAACATGACGCAAACCGTATATCCAAAAATATAAATGAAAATACTTCATCTCGATACCAATCATCCACTACTATTAAATCAGTTAAATGATTTAGGATACACTAATCACGAAGATTATACATCACCAAAAGCAATTATTGAAGCTAAAATTTCGGAGTATGATGGTGTTATTATTAGAAGCAGGTTTAGTATTGATAAACCCTTTTTAGATGCAGCAACACGTTTAAAATTTATTGGTCGTGTTGGTGCGGGATTAGAAAATATTGATTGTGCTTACGCCGAAGCAAAAGGCGTATATCTTATTTCCGCTCCAGAAGGGAATAGAAATGCCGTTGGCGAGCATACCTTAGGTATGTTGTTGTCTCTTTTTAACAAATTAAATAAAGCAGATAGGGAAGTACGACACGGTAAATGGCTGCGTGAGCAAAACAGAGGTATTGAGTTAGATGGAAAAACGGTTGGACTAATTGGTTACGGCAATATGGGAAAAGCATTTGCCAAAAAATTAAGAGGTTTTGATGTTGAGGTGTTATGCTACGATATTAAAGCTGCTGTGGGAGACACAAATGCAAAACAAGTAACACTCGAAGAATTTCAAGAAAAAGTTGATGTAGTGAGCTTGCACACACCGCAAACCCCATTAACTTTGAATATGGTTAACTCTAAATTTATAAATGCTTTTAAACACCCATTTTGGTTGCTAAATACTGCAAGAGGGAAAAGTGTGGTTACGGCAGATTTAGTTGCCGCATTACAATCTGGTAAAATTCTAGGTGCAGGTTTAGATGTTTTAGAATATGAAAAAAAGTCTTTTGAAAGTTTATTTTCTACAGAAATGCCAGAAGCTTTTACATATTTAATTAAAGCTGAAAATGTAATACTCTCGCCACATGTTGCGGGTTGGACCATTGAAAGTAACGAAAAGTTAGCACAAACGATTGTGGATAAGGTTAAAGCCAAATTTAGCTAATGTAATTCCTAAAAAAACAATTCTTGGTTTTTTCTAACACGCTATAAATTTAAAATGCTTTAATTTTTATATATTTAAACAAAAGCGCCAAACTGCTGGTACTTTTATTTGCCCTCTATTTCTATCCTTAAACCTAGTTTTTTTTCAAATTAGTAATCAATATTAAAGGTATGATATTAGGTGCATTTTCTATTAGTTTAAGCGTAAAGGACATCAAAACATCTAAAACATTTTATGAAACTTTAGGCTTTAGTGTATTCGCTGGTGCTATTGAGCGCAATTACCTCATTATGAAAAATGGCAACGCTTTGGTAGGCTTATTTCAAGGTATGTTTGAGCAAAATATGTTAACATTTAATCCTGGTTGGGATGAAAACGCCAATACACTTGATACTTTTGACGATATAAGAGCAATACAAAAACATGTAAAGCGTAACAACATAACTCTAGAGCGAGAAGCAGATGAACATACTTTTGGTGCTGCGAGTATCGTAATTAAGGACCCTGATGGAAATACTATTTTAATAGACCAACACGTTTAGTTATGCAGTATAGCGCAAATTCTCCAGAAGATTATATTAATCAGGTTCCAGAAGAGCGAAAAGGGGTTTTAAAACAGTTAAGAACTACTATTGTTACTAATTTACCAGATGGTTTTGAGGAAGGTATAATTTATAACATGATTGGGTATTACGTGCCACATTCGGTATATCCAAACGGGTACCATTGCGACCCCAAAACGCCTTTGCCTTTTATGAGTTTTGCATCGCAAAAACATTCAATTAACTTATACCATAGCGGTATATATGCTAACCCCAAACTGCACGATTGGTTTGTAAATGCATACCCAAAACATTGCAAGCGCAAACTAGATATGGGTAAGAGTTGCATACGCTTTAAATATTTAGAAGATATTCCGTTTGAATTAATTGGTGCATTAACCAGAAAAATGAGCTGCGAGGCGTGGATAGCTATTTATGAAAGTGCTATTAAAAAAGCTTAAATTATGTTGTAACAGCCAAAGCCGCGTTAGGGATTGCAGTGATAGCTTTTGGTGAGGCGCGCATCGAACCAAAACTACAAACGTAAAGCCCGACCCGAGAACGGTTATTTTATGAACCTATATAAAGTATCATCTCGGGTAACGCCCTAATAAAAATTAACTTTAAAAACATTTTAAAATGAAACAAAGAGTAACTGGAATTGGCGGTTTGTTTTTTAAAACGAATGATGCCAAAGCAAGTAGAGCGTGGTATAAGAAGCATTTGGGGTTTAATACGGATGATTATGGGTGTACGTTTTGGTGGCAGGATAAGGATGGAAATGCGTGCACTACACAGTGGAGTCCGTTTCCAAAGGATACTACGTATTACGAGCCTTCTACCAAGGATTTTATGTTTAATTATCGTGTTGAGAATTTGGAAATGTTGCTTGAGGTTTTAAAGGCAGAAGGTGTTACTATTGTTGGCGAAATGGAACAGCACGATTACGGGAAATTTGGATGGATTTTGGATAACGATGGCAATAAAATAGAGCTTTGGGAACCTGTAGACAGTGCTTTTTTGTAATTTTACGCTTATAAAAAAACGCATTTGTTTTATTTAGAAATTCTTCAATCTCATGGTTTAACCCAACTGCAATGGGTTGCCATTGTTTTAGCTGCTTTTATTTTAGGGTTTTCAAAGTCTGGAATAAAAGGCATTGGCATTATTATTATTTTAATTTTGGCCTTTGTTTTTGGTGAAAAATCGTCGACCGGTATTTTGTTACCTATGTTAATTTCTGCCGATATTATTGCCGTTAGTTACTATAATAGGCACACGCAATGGCGTTTTATAAAAAAGCTAATACCATCTATGATTATTGGTGTTTTAGTTGGGGTTTGGGTAGGCGATCTTGTGTCAGAAACGGTATTTAAGCGCGTTATGGCTATAATTATTATAGCGTCTATTGGTATCATGTTGTTTTTTGAAAAACGCAGTACTGCCAACATTCCAAAAAACAAAGTGTTCTCAAATTCTGTTGGGTTTTTAGCAGGTTTTAGTACGATGATTGGAAATTTAGCTGGCCCAATTTCTAATATTTATTTTTTAGCGATGCGCTTGCCAAAAAATGAATTTATAGGCACTGGCGCTTGGTTATTTTTTATTATTAATGTGTTTAAACTTCCGTTTCACTTTTTTGTTTGGAAAACAGTTACTAAAGAGAGTTTGGTTTTAAACTTAACTTTAATTCCTGCCATAGTAATAGGTTTTTTTATTGGAGCGCGCTTGGTAAAACGCATCTCGAATGTAAACTACCGTAGGTTTATAATTGTAGTTACTAGTATTGGCGGAGTGCTTATGTTGTTGCGTTAAATTAAGTAATTGTAACGTTTTTTAACATTGAAACACATATAGTTAGTAACGAATTTATTTTTTTACTACTTTTAAAACAACTAATCAATAAAATAGAAAAAACAATGGCAGACGAAAAAAATTTAAGTGACGATTTAAACGACATGCTTGGAGATGCTAAAGAAGGTGCAAAAAAAGCAGCGGACAAAGCCAGTGAAATGGC